>JAHHKH010000088.1 GCA_018679695.1 Maribacter sp. | reverse complement strand
CTACAAAGGAACTTATCCATGCAGTACTCTCGAAGAAATACAAAACCATTGCCACATCTGGCAATCTAAATAACCATATAGGAGTACCACTTACCCTACTCTCCATTAAGAAAGATACTGAAATGGCCATTATTGAAATGGGTGCCAATCACTTGCATGAAATTGAATTCCTTTGTTCAATTGCCCAGCCCGATTATGGCTATATCACGAATTTTGGAAAGGCTCATTTGGAAGGGTTCGGAGGCGTTAAGGGGGTCATTAAGGGGAAAAGTGAGCTTTATGATTATTTGATGGAAAATAAGAAGTCTATATTCTTGAATGCAGATGATCCCATTCAATTGGAAAAACTTGGTCACTACATTAAAAAATATGGTTTCTCAAAAGACAAAAAAGATTTTTACAGAATTGAATTTTTAGGAGCTAATCCGTTTGTTGCAATGAAAGTTGAAGAAATCAAAATCAATTCCAATCTGATAGGAAGCTATAATTACACCAACTGTTGTGCAGCTATTCTCATGGGCAAATTTTTTAATGTTGCGTTAAATGAAATCAAATCGGCAATTGAAGCCTATACACCCCAAAATAATAGGTCCCAAGTCATTCAAAAAAATGGAAATCGAATTATTCTGGATGCCTATAATGCCAACCCATCAAGTATGAAAGTCGCCCTGATGAATTTCAATGATATGGTGGGTAAACCCAAAATTGCTTTTTTAGGGGATATGTTCGAATTGGGAAATACGGCCGGGTTGGAACATAAAAACATAGCCGATTTGGCGAATGATTTGGATTTGGATCAAGTTTTCCTTGTAGGGGAAAATTTTTATGGGATCAATACGCCACTACAAAAGTTCAGGGATTACGAATCCTTGGCTGCCCACCTTTCCAATGAAAAGAGCCCAGCGAATGCAACTATATTTATTAAAGGGTCACGCGGAATGGCTTTGGAAAGACTTCTCGACCTGCTGTAGGACTGCAATCATTCTTGAAACAAACTTTTAAAAGTAGAGGGATCGTGGGATATACTGGATTGCATATCCAACGGGAAACCACTTCCGCAAAAAGCACTTTTAAAACTGTTTTCTATTTACGGTCATTTACCGCCAAACTTGTTTGGCGTAACTTCCTTAAAGACAAAACCACACTTATAGTGTGGCTTTATACTTGTGGAGTGTATTGGATTCGAACCAACGACCCCCGCCCTGTCAAGGCGGTGCTCTAAACCAACTGAGCTAACACTCCAAAAAAATATCCATGGCGGGCAGGTAAACCAACTGGGCTAATATCCCTTTTTAATTTTGGGTTGCTAAGGTATGACTAATTTTTAATTCTAAAAACTTGCCAATCAAGAATGCCCAACACATTTTATGAGCCATCTACTTGGATCAGATAAAAAGGAATTCTAAAAACAGTATCGTACCAATTAATATTCATTCAAATAATGTACTTTTAAATAGGTATTCCAGCATAGGATGGTACCATCACTTAAAGGCTGGTCAGTTAAGTCAAATTCCAAACCATGTCAAGAAACAGCATAGCTAAAAAATTCGATTCGCGATATCCTTCTATTGAGGACTTACGTACTAAAGCTAAAAAACGAATTCCGAGATTTGCATTTGAATATTTGGACAGTGGCTGTAATGAAGAGGTCAATTTGAGGAGAAATACAACTGAAATCAGGGAAGTACAATTGACTCCGAACTATTTGGACCAGTTCTCGAACGCAAGTTTAAAAACAGAATTGTTCGGGCATATATACGATGCACCTTTTGGAATAGCCCCGGTAGGTTTACAGGGCCTCATGTGGCCAAACGCTGCTGAAATATTGGCAAAGGCGGCCTTTGAACATAACATACCTTTTGTTTTAAGTACCGTGAGTACTAGCAGCATTGAGAGGATAAGTGAATTGACCGAGGGTAAAGCTTGGTTCCAGTTATACCACCCTGCAAAGAATAACATACGAAATGATTTATTGCAAAGAGCAGCCGCTTCAAAATGTGAAGTCTTGGTGTTACTCTGCGACACCCCTGCTTTTGGCTTTAGGCCTAAGGAAATAAAGAATGGGCTTTCAATGCCCCCAAAAATGAGTATCAATAATGTGCTGCAAATTTTTGGCAAACCCAATTGGGCAATGAATACCTTGAGGTATGGACAGCCGAGCTTCGAAGTACTTAAACCGTATATGCCGAAAGGATTGGATTTAACCCAACTTGGACAGTTCATGGATCAAACTTTTTCCAAAAGAATGAGTATTGATAAAATAGCACCGATCAGAGATCTTTGGAAAGGTAAGATTGTTCTCAAAGGAGTATCAACGGAAACTGATACTGAAAAGGCAATTCAATTAGGTTTGGATGGTATCATTGTTTCCAATCACGGCGGTAGGCAATTGGATGCAGGGGAATCCACTATTAAGCCAATGACAAGAATCGCTTCCAAATTTGGTAATAAAATAAAAGTGATGATGGACAGTGGATTACGCTCAGGACCCGATATTGCCAGGGCAATGGCCAGTGGTTCGGAATTTACATTTTTAGGCCGTTCTTTTATGTATGGTGTAGCTGCATTGGGGCAAAAGGGGGGTGATCATACAATTTCATTATTGAAAACCCAACTACAACAAGTTATGGAGCAAATAGGATGTGAAAAGATTAAGGACTTCCCCGATCATCTGGTCAACAAATAACTACCCAACATAGTACCCTAACAGGAAAGCAATCAATCCGACTTATTGTAACCAGAAACTCTATAAATGACGTAGATCATTTTAAAAAACTACGCCACAGCATAATTTTGCTCCCATAGTTAAATGCAATGAAGTACCTCTAGATTGGGGAAACCTACATATGGACGCTCTTTTTTGGAAGTTCATACCTAGGTTCTTTTGAACTATTCAAGGTCTTACTGCCAAAGTGTAGGAAACTGGCTCAAGTTGTAAGCAGATTGGCCAGTTTTACCAGGAAGAACAATTAAAAGGAAAGAGAAATTCCAAATATAAAATAATGTGAATCCCTTTCTATATCTCCTTATCGGAATAGTAGGTCTTTGGGCGGGTACCGAGTTTACCGTCAGAAATGCGGTAAAAATTGCCCGGTATTTCAATCTTTCAGAATTGTTCATTGGGCTTACCATTTTGGCCTTTGGTACTGATCTACCAGAATTGGTCGTGGCCATTGACGGGGCTTTGCAGAACTTGGCAGGTAATGATGCATCGGGTGTGGTCATTGGTAATGCGATTGGCAGTTCCATTGCCCAGATAAGTGTTGTTA
>JAHHKH010000073.1 GCA_018679695.1 Maribacter sp. | reverse complement strand
ATTGTAGACCGTGGATCCCCCGTCGAAGGTGATGAGGTTCTTCCCGTTGTTCTGTACCCCGACACAGTTTACATAAAAGTACTTGGCTAAGGCTTCCGATTGTTCCATTACATACTTTACGCGCCTGTCCCTCGCATTGTTTTTCATGAAGGTCCAGGGCGATGCCGATAGGTTTACGATGCTTTCCGCTCCGGCATCCAAAAGTATTTTAGTAATATTTATGGGTTCGCCCTTGGCCCTATAATCATGGCACCAAAGGTCTTCGCACAGCTCCATCCCCACCGGGATTTTCTTGTCACCTACGGCAATCAAAAAGGGGGATATGAGGTCTCGGAGTTCCTTGCCATAGTCCATGGCGACGTCCAGTAGGGAGAAAAAGTAGCGTTCATCGTCAAAAAACCGATAATTGGGCAACAGGGTTTTGGGTTGCACCCCTACGGGCAAAATACCGTTCTCCTGAACGCGCGCTGCATAGCTACCGTTTTGCATGACATACACGGCATTGTATTTTCGGCTTCGACCATCCTTATTGGGGTGGTAGCCCTCGGTGGACTCGTCTACATAGATATTGCCATAGGCAATGGCAATGGTATCGCTTGCCGCCAAAATTTCCTCGTTGTAGCCCATTAGATCTTCGCAATAGGCATCTTCGAGGAATTTATCGCCCAATAAATAGCCACCCACACACATTTCGGGGAAGCAGATCAGATCAACGCGTTTCCGCTTGGCCTCCTCGATCATGTTGAGCATGTTAGCTACGTTGACTCCGGGCCGACCCGGTACCACATTCATTTGGGCCAGGGCTATTGTAAGGGTATTGGTCATTATGGTATTGAATTAAGGAAACCTATTTCGATTTACAAAAGTATGCAATCGGGTTGTACCATAAGGTTATTGGAGAAAACTGGGTCTACTGATTATCGCTATTAGCGCTTGGCCTTTGGTGTTAAGAACTCGAGCCCACAAACGTATCAAACCCAAAACCACCCATGGCTCCCGGCGACGGCCCCGGCGGTGGTGATCAGGCTGAGGAGGAGTAAGATCCAATGGGCCCTATGCATGATCCGAAACGTTTTGGCTGGATCCTTCTCCCCGTATTTTCTAAAAAGTTTGTACAGTACAAAGGGTTCCAGGATAAACAGGACGAGGGTGAACAAGATCCAGACAAGGGTCATGGCATGGATCCACCAATAGCGGTAATCCAGGTAGCGGTCCCAGGCATCGAGTACATAGAGCATATAAAAGCCGGAAAGCCCGGTCAGCACCGTGGTTATTTTGGCCTGTAGTGCAAAGCGGCCCTCGATCTGTTCAAAGGTCTTGAGTTGGTCTTCCTTGGATTTCATCTTTTTTACGGCGGGGATGATCACCGTGGTAACCATGCTTACGCCCCCGATCCATAGGACAACAGCGACAATATGAATGACCCGGGCCAAGGTAAAATGCTCCATGTAGTAGCCTATTTGGACTGTAAATATAAGGGAGTTCTAGGAGGTAACGAGCTAAGTAATTGTGCAATCAGTAATAACCCGTAATAACCAATGTACATATTGATTTTTTAGGCGTTTACACCCTTCCATAAACCGGTACAATAAAATCCCCGTTTAAAAATCGTTTCGAATCAATTTGGCTTTGCAGGATAACCCCTTTACAATGGGATTCAAACATCAGTTGGGCGGACTGTAATAAGCACACAGCCGTGGTAATCTGTATGGCTCGCAATTGGTGCTTTCCAACTGTTTGTGGTCGTATCTGTTTGGTGATCTCCTTTCTGCGCAAACACCCATCGGTGTCCTTACCTTCCACACCTACGTACATAATGATCTTGTCGTCCTCGATCTGTGGAATCATCGCTTCCATTTTTTGCTGAAGGGCAGCAATAGCTTTAGGGGTATCGCCCAACCCGGCAAGTTGTTCCTCTACCCATGAATAGTGTCCAGGATATCGCAATGTCTTGTAGTCCAGCGAACATATCTTTCCAGCCAATGCATCAGATAGGTCAGCTGTACCCCCGGAAGTCAGGTCTTCTTCATAGGCCATGCCATCGATGACCATAGTGGCCCTTTCCGACAATGAGGGAAGACTTGTTTTTTTATAATCCCGAAGCACTAAGGCATCTTTGAGGTATTCGGTAGCCACGCCGATCGGACTCCATGTGAAGCCATAATAATGTGGAGCAACGGCATGGTTGGTTAGGGCACCTACCTTTAGCTCCAGCTTGTCCACTTTGTCCACTACAAAATCGCGGCAAAACTGTTGGAAAAGGTGGTTGGCGAGAATATTAATGTAGCCAGGGGCAAGACCGGTTTGAAGAATGAAACCCGTGGTGGCATTCTTTGCCAATGCCCTAATTTCATTGGTTTCTGCAACGTATTCGGTAAGGTTGGCATAATGCAGTCGAAAGTCTTTGGCCAAACGCGCCATTTTAGGTGCTAGATTACCAGGGAGACAATCGAGGAGCACATCGCCCTGACCCAGGATTTCTTTCATTTCTGCCGTTATACCTTTTTCTGGAAGATGAAATGCATTGACCGAACAGGATTTAGTGATACCCGTTGCTATCCATTGGGCTACCTTTTGTGCCTTGGAAAGCGTGCGGTTACCGATAAAAAGGGTAGGGGGTACGATACTCCGATCCATTAGGAGTAGACCGGCCGCTTCGGCAATACCACCAGCTCCGGCT
>JAHHKH010000048.1 GCA_018679695.1 Maribacter sp. | reverse complement strand
AACATTCTACTGAGTATTTTGGTTCTATTATCGACCATCTTCATAGTAGAGGAAATCTTTGAATTGTTGAATGCCTCGGGGAAAATATTGGAGTATTGTATTTCATATTATTCGATACGTGTTTGGGGATTCCCATTGACCTTGTTCGTATTTGCCGTGATGGGCATTTTCAGGGGATTACAAAATACGTTCTACCCCATGCTCATTGCCCTTGTTGGGGCCTTTTTGAATATAGGGTTGGATTTTCTCTTGGTCTATGGTATTGATGGTCTTATCGATCCCATGTATTTAAAAGGGGCTGCTTGGGCGAGTTTAATCGCACAAGGGATAATGGCCATAATGGCTTTTGTACTTCTTATGACCAAAACCGATATAAGCCTAAAGATCCGTTTGCCTTTAAATCAAGAATTAAGTAGGTTGGTAGGGATGAGCCTTAATCTTTTTGTTCGGGCTGTAGCCCTGAATGTTGCCCTTATTCTCGCCGTACGGGAGGCAGCAGCATTAGGGGATAAGTATATAGGCGCACATACCATTGCGATCAACCTTTGGCTCTTTGGGGCCTTTTTTATAGATGGGTACGGTGCAGCGGGTAATATTATGGGCGGAAGATTACTGGGTGCAAAAGACTACAATGGACTATGGCAATTGGCCAAGAAGATCATGCTTTACGGAATCGTTGTCAGTGTGGTGTTAATGCTGGCCGGTTTTTTGTTCTATACTCCCATTGGTGGTATTTTTTCAAATGAAGTTGCAGTCCTTGAAACATTCTATACCATATTTTTTATTCTTATCCTGGGACTCCCCATGAATACCATTGCTTTTGTTTTCGATGGCTTGTTCAAAGGATTGGGTGAGATGAAATACCTGAGGAATGTATTACTGATAGCGACCTTCCTTGGCTTTGTACCTACCCTGTTTTTGACCAAATATTTAAATTGGGGGCTTTATGGTATCTGGATAGCATTAACGGTATGGATGGTAATTCGAGGGGGAGCGCTTGTTTGGAAGTTCAGAAGAAAGTTTCGTCCCTTATTGCAAAACACTTAATTTTGATCAAAACTATAATCTATGGGCACTAAGCGCGAGAATGGAAGCCTTTATACACGGATAGAGCACAAAGTTGCAACTGTTGAATTCGGTCATCCGGCGAGTAATTCATTTGTGGCCGAACTGTTGGACCGATTGACCAATGAATTGGACAAACTTTCGGAAAACCGGGAAATCTCGGTAATTGTCCTGAAGTCCGAGGGAGATAGGGCTTTTTGTGCGGGTGCCTCCTTCGATGAACTAATGGCTATTTCCAATCTTGAAGAAGGCAAAGTGTTTTTCAGTGGTTTTGCCAATGTCATCAATGCCATGCGAAAATGTAAAAAGATAATAGTTGGTCGCGTGCAGGGGAAAACCGTAGGTGGTGGGGTTGGTCTCGCATCGGCTTGCGATTATGTTTTTGCATCTGAAAACGCAGCAATTCGCCTTTCGGAATTATCTATAGGCATCGCGCCTTTGGTTATCGCTCCCGCGGTAGAACGCAAGATTGGAAAAACCGCTCTTGCAGAATTATCCCTGTCACCAACGGAATGGAAAAACGCCTACTGGGCCAAGGAAAAAGGACTTTTTGCCAAAGTATTCGGTTCATTAAAGGATTTGGATAAGGAACTGGAATTCTTTACCCAAAAATTGTCTACTTATAATCCCGACGCCTTGACCGAATGGAAAAAAATACTTTGGGAAGGAACAGACCACTGGGATAAATTGCTGACCGAACGTGCCGAAGTTACCGGTACCTTAGTGCTCTCAGACTTTACAAAAAACGCCCTCTCAAAATTCAAAAAATAATATTCAGTTTTATAATTCGTTCTACTTCTTTTAGGTATTAAGATGGATATTCTAGATTTATTAAATAGCGACCTCATTTTTCCTTTTCTCGCATTGTTTGTAGTAATAGCTTACCTCGTAAACCGCATACGCTCCAAAAGAAGATTCAAAAGATAGAACCACCTTAATTCGTTGGTTCCTTTGTTTTTAGCCCATATTTGGCGGTTCTTTAATTGGCCCTAAAAGGCCGGGGCTTTTCATTCAGAAGGGATTACCAAATGACTTCGTTATATTTGGGTACCTAAAACCTTAATAATTGGCTTTATCAAAAACCGCGGTAAACTACTTGGCAATCCTACTATTTGTCCTGTTAAGCTGTGAAAACAATAACAAAAAAGAAAACAACGTACCATCAAGGGAAACGGCCGAAATGAATGCGGTTGAACCCAAATATAGTTATGAGGGAGACCCTTTACAGGTGGCTATTATTGGATTGACCCACGATCATGTCCATTGGATTTTGGGCCGGGAAAAATATGGGGATATTGAAATTGTGGGTATTGTTGAACCCAATCGTCAATTGGCGGAAAAACACGGGAAGCAATATGGATATTCCATGGATTTGGTTTTCACTACCATGGAAGCTATGATGGAAGTTGTTAAACCTGAAGCCGTCATGGCATTTAATGATATTTACGGGCATTTGGAAGTTGTGGAATATTTTGCTCCAAAAGGAATCCATATTATGGTTGAAAAACCCTTGGCCATAAACCTGGAACACGCCCAGAAAATGATCACCTTGGCTGAGAAACATAAAATCAGGTTAATGACCAATTACGAGACCTCTTGGTATGGTAGCAATTATAAGGCCTTTGAGCTGGTGCATAAGGAAAGGAAGTTTGGGGATATTCGTAAAATCGTTTTCAATACCGGACATCCTGGTCCCATAGAAATTGGCTGTAGTAAGGAATTCGTTGCCTGGTTAACCGATCCCAAATTGAATGGTGCGGGTGCGCTTAATGATTTTGGGTGTTACGGTGCCAATTTAGCCACATGGTTCATGAATGGTGAAACACCCCTTACTGTTTCTTGTATTACCCAAACCGTTAAACCCGATCTTTACCCCAATGTAGATGATGATGCAACGATCATCCTGACCTACCCCAAAGCAAAGGTAGTGATACAGGCATCCTGGAACTGGTCGCACAATCGTAAGGATATGACCGTATACGGCAAGCACGGATATGTATATTGTAAAAATGGTGAGGACATGGAGCTTTTGGAAGATGAAAAGGCAGGTGCCTATTCCTTAAAGGCCGAACCGTTAGCGAATGGCGTTCACGACCCGTTCGCTTACTTTACCAAAGTAATCAAGGAAGATTTACCCATAGCATCTTTTGATCTTTCTTCTTTGGACAACAATTTGGTAGTAATGCAAATCTTGGAAGCGGCCAAACATGCTTCCAAAACAGGTGAAACAGTCGTTTGGGATGAATTTTTTACCATTAAACCATAAGGAAATTATGAAATACTTTAAAACTACCTTCGTATTTATTTTAGGGCTCGCATTTAGCTACAGTTGCAAGGATGGAAGCGCTATTGCAAAAAAAGAAGTTACAAAACAATGGTTCAAAGGAAACCTGCATACACATTCTTATTGGAGTGATGGGGATGAGTTCCCAGAAGTAATCATGGATTGGTACAAATCCAAAGGATATCAATTTTTGGCATTGACCGATCACAATACGCTAGCCGAGGGGGATAAATGGATTACCATCAAGGAAGATTCCATTTACCAGAATGCCTTTAAGAAATACTTGGAAGATTATGGAACGGACTGGGTAGAGTATAAATTAGATTCAGATAAAATCCTGGTCAAATTAAAGACCTACAATCAATATCGAAGTCGATTTGAGGAGCCAGGGAAGTTTTTGGCCATCCAATCCGAAGAAATAACGGATAGCTTCGAGGACAAACCCCTTCATTTGAACGCTACCAATCTGGAATACAGAATAGATCCAAAAGGTGGTGGTAGTGTTGTCGAAGTACTTCAAAACAATTTAGATCAAGTGCTCAGGCAGCGCGAAGATACAGGAACACCCATGTTCCCCCATGTCAATCATCCGAACTTTGGGTATGGCGTTGCGCTGAAAGATATGGTTTCATTAAGAGGCGAACGCTTTTTTGAAGTATATAATGGCCATCCAATGGTCCATAATATGGGTGATTCAATTCACATATCAACAGAAAACATGTGGGATCTGATCAATATCTCTTATGTTGAAAACAAGAAACCGATAATGTATGGGCTTGCCACTGACGATTCGCATCATTATCATAGAAAAGGCTCTGAATGGAGTAATGCTGGCAGGGGTTGGGTCATGGTCCAAGCAGATACGCTCTCAGCCCGATCATTGATTAAAGCCATGGAAGCTGGACAATTTTATGCCAGTACCGGGGTTGAGCTGCATAAAATAGAGAGCACTTCAGGCGAACTTTCAATAGAAGTAGTTCCAGAAACCAATATCACTTATACCATAGATTTTATTGGTTGCATGAAAGGCGATTCGGAAAGCCACATATTAAAATCAATTGTAGCCAATAGTGGTAGTTATAAAATGCCTGATGACCTTTTATTTGTGAGGTGTAAAGTCACGTCTTCAAAAAAACAGGAAAACCCCATAGAAAATTTAATCCATGAAATGGCATGGACCCAACCCGTTGTTCTTAGCGATTAATTCATTTAAATCCTTATTTATTTTCATTTTTAAGAATGACTACCTTTGTGAGTGAAAATTCGTATATGAAAAAGATCAGAATCACCAAGCAATTTAACTTTGAAACGGGTCACGCCCTCTATGGTTATGACGGCAAATGCCGCAATGTACACGGGCACAGTTATAAATTATCGGTAACGGTAATCGGAACCCCGATTACAGATCCATCACATGTTAAGCTGGGCATGGTCATCGACTTTAGTGACCTAAAGAAAATTGTAAAGGAAGAAATCGTAGATCATTTTGATCATGCTACCATATTCAATAAAAATACCCCGCATATAGAATTGGCCAAAGAGCTGATGGGTCGTGACCACAAGGTAATTTTGGCGGAATACCAACCCACAAGTGAAAATATGGTTCTTGATTTCGCAGATAAAATCAAAGCAAGGCTCCCTGAAAACATAAGCTTACATTCTTTAAAACTGCAAGAAACACAGAC
This sequence comes from Maribacter sp., assembly GCA_018679695.1. Lineage (GTDB taxonomy): Bacteria > Bacteroidota > Bacteroidia > Flavobacteriales > Flavobacteriaceae > Maribacter_A. The sequence goes on along the minus strand of JAHHKH010000048.1, from coordinate 5,373 downwards.
TTCATTTGCAGAATGGTATGCCTCCGATAATCAGTCCGACAGATCCGATAGGGAGAATTCTAATCTTTACATTTAAATGACAACCATCAACATTCCAGAAGGCAAAAAAATCTACTTCTCCAGTGATAACCATTTGGGAGCCCCAACAATGAAGGAAAGTATGCCTCGTGAAAGAAGGTTCGTTTCTTGGTTGGATATGGTGAAAAAGGACGCAGCCGCGATTTTTCTGCTTGGGGATTTGTTCGACTTTTGGTTTGAATATAAAAGGGTGGTGCCCAAGGGTTTTACCCGTACCTTGGGTAAGCTTGCGGAAATAGCTGATAATGGTATCCCGGTCTATTACTTTGTGGGCAATCATGACCTGTGGATGAATGGTTATTTTGAGGAAGAATTGAATATACCGGTTTTTCATAAGCCCCAACAGTTCACTTTTAACACTACCTCTTTTTTTATTGGTCATGGTGACGGTTTGGGTCCCGGGGACAAAGGATTCAAACGTATGAAAAAAGTTTTTACGAATCCAGTGGCCAAATGGTTTTACAAATGGTTGCATCCAGATCTGGGAGTGAGGTTGGCCCAATATCTGTCGGTGAAGAACAAACTCATTTCGGGCGATGGGGATGTCAAGTTCTTAGGTGAGGAAAAAGAGTGGTTGGTACAATATTGCAAGCGTAAATTGGAACACGGGCACCATGATTACTTTGTTTTCGGTCACCGCCATTTACCTTTGGAAATTGAATTGAACGAAAAATCAAAGTACATAAATCTTGGGGATTGGATTTCCCATTACACCTATGGCGAATTTGATGGTCAAGAATTTTCCTTGAAAAAGTTCAAAGATTAAATGGTAATCTCTATCCGATTGAATTCAGGGTCTAAGACCACACTCTCATAATAGCCATCCCCTGTTGATCTCGGCTCCCCTATTACTTTAAATCCTGATTCCCTCAATTTCTCGGTAAGTTCATCAACCCGGGCTTTAGCCCCAACGGAGACGGCAAAATGGGTAATTCCGATCTGTTCTTCACGATTAATTGTTTTTTGTGCCATATCGGGTCTGTGCATAAGTTCTAGCCGAGGCCCTTGCTCAAAACTCAAGAAATAAGATGTGAAGTTCTTTGCTGGGTTATGGTATCGTTTTCCCGCCTTCCCTCCAAAATAGGTTTCATAAAACAACCGCATTCGTTCAAGATCGTTGACCCAAATGGCCAAATGTTCAATTTTCATATGGGTTGGCTCATTTGATATCCTTAAGTTTTAGTTGCAGGCTCACATTTCCGTTCCATTCGTTTTCCTCTATCGAAAAAACGGCATTGAAAGTGCCCCCTTTTTTTAGAATGGGCAAGCTATCCCCTAGATTAAACCCAATACCACCAATGGGTGGTGAACCATTCTGGGTGATTGTTGCCTTAAGGTGCTTTTCATCTTCCCCAACACCTTTGGCATATCCGGTATCCTTTAGACCTTGTGCCATAAAAACCGGGGTCATATTACCGGGCCCAAAAGGCGCAAATTGACGAATGATCCTATATAATTTGGGTGTTATTTGTGCCAAAGTAATTAGGCTATCGACCTTGATTTCAGGAAACAATAGGTTGGGGTCAATGGTATCTGAAACCACTTTTTCAAATTGCCTCTTAAACCCATCATATTGTTTTTCCGATAAGGTAAGGCCGGCAGCATATTTATGGCCCCCAAATTGTTCAATATACTCAGAACAACCTTGCAGCGCATTATAAACATCGAAACCTTTCACGGAACGTGCTGAGGCGGCCAATTTATCACCGCTCTTGGTAAAAACCAAAGTAGGTCTGTAATAGGTTTCGGTTAATCGTGATGCGACAATACCTATTACCCCTTTATGCCAGGAATCGTGGTACACTACGGTAGTATATTTTTCTTCCTCTCTATTCTCCCGAATCTGATTTAATGCCTGCAATGTTATTTTCTGGTCAAGATTTCTTCTGTCCAGATTAAATTGCTCAATTTCCTTGGCCATAACTTCGGCCTGCTCCAATTTGGTTTCAGTAAGTAAATTAACAGCGTATTGGCCATGCTTCATTCGTCCCGCTGCATTGATTCTTGGGGCAATAATGAAAACCACATCGGTAATAGTGAGTTCCTTTTTCTTTATTTGATTGATGATCGCCTTAAATCCTATTCTTGGGTCGGTATTGATGACCTGTAGACCAAAATACGCCAATGTTCGGTTTTCGCCCGTAATGGGAACAATATCGGCCCCAATGGCCGTTGCCACCAGATCTAAAAAAGGAATCAGATCATCGATGGTTTCCCCATAAATTGTAGCTAATGCCTGTAGCAATTTAAATCCGACGCCACAACCACATAGTTCATCATAAGGATAGGGGCAATCATCCCGTTTAGGATCCAAAACCGCAATGGCATTGGGTAATTGGTCGCCTGGCCGGTGGTGGTCACATATAATAAAATCTATACCCTTCTCTATGGCATAGCCTACTTTATCAATGGCCTTTACACCACAATCCAAGGCAATAATCAAAGAAAAACCATTATCCTCGGCAAAATCAATACCCTTAAAGGAAATCCCATAACCCTCATCATATCGGTCTGGAATATAGGTGGCAACGTTCGGATAGTGTTGTAGCAAATAGGCAGAGACCAAGGCTACCGCCGTAGTGCCATCAACATCGTAATCGCCATAAACCAAAATATTTTCCTCCTTGATAATTGCTTTTTCAATTCGGGCAAGGGCCAAATCCATATCCTTCATTAAGAAAGGGTCATGCAGATCTGATAATTCTGGACGGAAGAATTTCTTGGCCTCTTCGTAGGTATTAATCCCCCGCTGTAACAATAATTGCGCCACCAAACCATCAACTTTGAGTGCCTTGGAAAGCTCCTCTATTTGTTTAGGTTCAGGTTTGGGTTTTAACGTCCAGCGCATTTTTTAATTCTGTTTTTATTCGTAGGTATGAATCAATAACGTCAGTTCGAGTGTTCCGAACTAAGTTCGGAATGTATCGAGAACAAGTTATTGAAATTTCTTTTTGGCTAAATCTGGCAAAGCCATATAATTCCCTCTAATCAATGCCTCCTTTTTGGCCTTGGACCATTTTTTGATCTGTTTTTCCTTTTCAATTGCAATATTGATATCAGTAAATTCGCAAAAGAAAACTAATGTAATTGGTCTTCTGCTATACGTATAACCCTTTAGATGTATTCCTTTTTGATGTTCAATAATCCTTCGTTCCAGGTTTGCTGTAACACCTGTATAATAGGTATTGTCAGAACATTTTAAAATATAGACGTACGATAACTTCATACTGGCTATAGCTGGTGTTCTCGATACGATTTCGATAGTAATCGAAATCACTCGAACTGACGGTATAACGAATATTCATTAGGGATGATGAAAAAATGTTTCGATTTCCAATTTGGCAAACTGTCGAAACATTTCCATTACACCACAATACTTCTCAATGGAAAGATCTACTGCGCGTTGTAATTTCTTTTCATTAAGGTTTTTCCCATGGAAATGGTATTCGATTTTTACCCTATCATAGAATTTAGGGTGTTCATCTGTAAGATTGGCTATGGTTTCAATGGTGAATTCCTCGACCTCAAGTTTCATTTTTTTCATGAGTGAGGCCACATCTAATCCCGAACATCCTGCCAAGGAAGAAAGCATAAGCGCTTTTGGCCGAAAACCATTGCCATCCCCACCATCTTCTTTCGCAATATCAATTTTTAAATCGTGCCCGGAAGGGTTGTTGCTTTCAAAGGTCATGTTGCCCAACCATTTGGTTGTGATATGATTTGTACTACCCATAATTTTTCGTTTCTTGTGAATGATAAAAATACGATATAAAAATAAAATTATGCCGCTTGTACAACCCCTTGACCCTGAACATGATCCTGAAACCAAAAAGCTGGCCGAGTTCTTTAATGAGACCCTTGGATTTTGCCCAAATTCGGTGTTGACCATGCAGCACAGGCCAGCAATTTCAAAAGCCTTTATCAATCTCAACAAAGCGGTAATGGCGAATGAAGGAAGGGTCACCTCTGCATTAAAGCGCATGATTGCCTGGGTAAGTAGTAATACCACGGGCTGTCGCTATTGCCAGGCCCACGCTATACGCGCTGCGGAACGTTATGGGGCCGAACAGGAGCAGTTGGACAATATTTGGGAGTATAGGACCCATCCTGCCTTTTCGGAAGCGGAACGTGCTGCATTGGATTTTTCATTGGTGGCTTCCCAAGTGCCCAATGCGGTAAACTCCGAAATCAAAGAACGTTTACACGAACATTGGGATGAAGGTGAAATCGTGGAGATGCTGGCTGTTATTTCGCTCTTCGGTTATCTGAACCGATGGAACGATTCTATGGGAACCTCAATCGAAGATGGTGCCGTGGAAAGCGGTAAGCAATATCTGGGAAAACACGGTTGGGAAAAAGGGAAACATGGCGGGGGTACCTATTAGACCATTGATTTCCGGAATATTGTATTGACCGGGTTTTGATTTATTCGACCTCAGCATATCAATTCGAATGAACCTCGATGGGAAGAAATGACTTTTCGCCTAAATAATTTTAGAAACACGCCGTTGCAATTCCGGCGGAACCCATTCCCCAAACCAAGGATTCCTAGTCAACCAAAACCGATTTCGTGGTGATGGGTGGGGCAAGGGTAAATATTTAGGCAAATAAGCTTCATATGATGCAACCGTTTCTGTAAGTGTCTTTTTGGCCTTATTACCCAAATAGTAGTTTTGGGCATACATGCCTATTAATAGTATCAATTTCGAATTGGGCATTTTGTCAAGCATGGGTTCGTGCCAAAGGGGTGCGCATTCGGTTCTGGGTGGCAAATCGCCAGACCTGCCTTTACCGGGATAACAAAATCCCATTGGGATCAAGGCAATTTTAGATTCGTCATAGAAAATGGCATCCAAAACACCCAACCATTTTCGTAATTGCTTACCACTTGGGTCGTCCCAAGGCACTCCGGTTTTATGCACCTTGGTTCCTGGCGCCTGCCCGATAATCGCTATTTTAGAATCTGGATGGGCTGCAACAATGGGTCTAGGGCCCAATGGCAAATGGGATTTACATACTTCACAATCCCTTATTTCTGAAAGAAGTTTGTCCATTATTTCTTGCCTGATACCACAATAACGATTTCTCCTTTTGGGGGTTTGTCGGTATAGTGGTCCAAAACTTCCCTGATAGTGCCACGAATGGTTTCTTCATAGAGTTTGGTCAATTCGCGGGAAACGGAAATCAACCGATCCTCACCAAAATACTCAGTAAACTGGGTAAGTGTTTTCAAAAGTTTATGGGGTGATTCGTAAAAAATCATGGTGCGTGTTTCTTCGGCCAAGAATTTCAGTC
>JAHHKH010000466.1 GCA_018679695.1 Maribacter sp. | reverse complement strand
TACTGATACATCTACAGGATGTTATGTGGATACGCTGCCGTATGAAATAGCTCCATACGACCTAATTGAAGTTACGGCAATAGCAATTGACCCTGTAATTTGTTTTGGGGATGGAAACGGTTCTTTGGAAATCAATATTACGGGTTATACAGGAACCTATGACTATCAGGTGTTCGATAGTGCTGACAATCCTGTCGGTGCTGCGGTAAGCACCGATACAAGTGACAACCCAAGAACGATTAGTGGGCTTTCGGGTGGCAATTACTATGTAAGGGTTACAGAGACCGCAATTCCCTTCTGTGACGATGATACGAATACGGTTACTATTTTATCCCCAGATATGCCATTAACAGAGACCACAACCGTTTTGGGAACTGTTTATTGTACCAACAACCAAGGTGAGATACGCATTAATCCAACAGGAGGTTATGCGCCTTACGACATTACCTTGACCAATACGACAACTGGGGAAGTATTTGATACCGAGATTGATGTTCCAGCAGCAGTTTTCGCTGGTCTGGATGCTGGTGATTATTCGGTTGAAGTTGTTGATGCCAGTGGATGTACTATACTAAACAGCTATCCAAACTTATTGGTTATGCCAATTACGGTTACGGCTAACGCTATTCCTTTGAATACCGCATTAACTTGTTATGGGGACACTAGCGGAACGGTTTCAGCCGATAATGTTATCAACGGTAGTGGGACTTATGAATATTCATTGAATTACTATGATGCTTCGGGTACGACTATTGATTTTACCTCAGGACAACAGACCAGCCCTGATTTTACTAATCTTGGCGCGGGAATCTACAGTATAACCGTTTCAGATGGCTGGAACTGTGATGTGGAAACGAATCAAGTTACCATAACCGAACCCACTTTAATCGAGGCAACGCTCATACGTACAGATCCTTTAACCTGTGCTACCGGCGTGGAATTCGAATTGAGTGCAACAGGTGGAAGTGGTTCTTATGAATATAGCTTGGACAACATTACCTTTAGTCCAATGACCAGCAACCCAATGCCATTACCGGAAACCGGTACCTTGGGCGCAGGGCCACACCAATACTTTGTAAGGGATTTAGGTGGCGCCTGTACGTCAGTAGCTTCCAATGAAATTACTGAGAATGCCATTATGCCATTGACATTGACGGTTGACCGGTCAGCGGCAATAATCAATTGTAATGGTGATGCGACGGCTATAATCTATGCAAGTGCTGAGGGTGGGCTGGGCAACTATCAATATGAATTATATACCGATGTGGCCTTAACATTGGCCTCTAGAATTTCCGGTCCACAAAGCCTGGGTGAGTTTACGGGTCTTGCTGCGGGTACTTACTATGTGAATGTATATAGTGAGGACTGTACGGCCCCCGCTGAAGAGGTGATCATTACAGAGCCAACACCTTTAACTTATACCGAGGATGTTGTGAATGTTAGCTGTTTTGGTGATACCAACGGTAGCATTACAGTTACCCTGTCAGGTGGTTCGGGCGGCTATCAATATGCAATTTCGCCAAATTTAAATCAGTTTGATACGATCAATACATTTACCGATTTGGCGCCTGGTGACTATACGGTAATCGCACAGGATATGAACGGATGTTTCGAATTGCTTGAATATACGATTGACGAACCTGAAATGTTGCAATTCTCCGGCACCTCAACTCCAGAGATTTGTATTGGTGAAGAAAATGGTACTATTTCGGTTACAATTACAGGTGGTACAGCTCCGTACAGTACAAGCATAAATGATATGTCAAACTTTGTACAAGACCAGGTTGATTTTACGGACCTTGCCGCAGGCAGTTACTTAATATTCGTTAGGGATGCCCAAGGTTGTGAAGACAATATTGTGGTTGAAGTGGCTCCAGGACAAAACCTGAATGCGACTGTGGAACCCATATACGAATGTACCGGAGACACCCCTGATAATTATATTTTGGTGACCTTGGAGGATCCATCGGTGTCAAATGATGTAATGTATGCTTTAGACTCAACGGATCCAGCCGATATGCAATTGACATCAGATTTCACCAGTATTGCCCCTGGTATGCATTCTTTGACCATCGCCCATTCAAATGGTTGTGTTAATACTGTGGATTTCGAAATCTTAGGGTTTGAGCCATTGACGTTGGAATTACAAAATAACAACATCAATGAAATAACAGCCGTTGCAACTGGTGGAACCGGAGTATATACCTTCTATTTTGATGGAGATGATAATGGAGATGATAATACTTATTACATAAATAGGACCGATACTTTTGAAGTTAGGGTTGTTGATGAAAATGGATGTGAGGTGATTGCCAGTATTGCAATGGAGTTTATTGACATCGAAATTCCAAACTTCTTTACTCCCGATGGAGATGGCAATAATGACTTCTGGATTCCGGATAATTTAGAAGGATTCCCAGAGATACTAATTAAAATTTATGATCGTTATGGTAGAGTGGTGGAAGACAACGTAGTCGACAAAAACGGATGGGATGGAACCTACCATGGCGCTGAATTGCCTACTGGGGATTACTGGTATGTGATAAAGTTGCAAGGAGAAAATGATGATCGCGAATTTATTGGTCATTTTACCCTATATCGATAAACTTAACCTAAAACGATAATGCGAAATAAATTCTTGATATTTCTGCTAGTAGTAAGCGCTATTGCCGCCAAAGGACAGGAGCTTACCATACCCCAGCTCTCGCAGTATTTGGCAGATAACCCCTTTGTAATGTCCCCAACCTATGCAGGTATTGGTGACCACGTGAAAATACGTGTAAACGGCCTTACGCAATGGGTGGGAATCAAGGATGCTCCAGATACCCAGTCTTTAGCTGCCGATATGCGTATAGGTGAAAGATCAGGTATTGGTGCCTTATTGTATAATGATAGTAATGGTGAGACCAGACAACGAGGGGCAAGATTATCGTTTGCCCACCATTTGACATTGGACAGGTATGATGATGAGTTTCTTTCCTTTGGACTTTCCTATAATTTCAACCAGTTTCGAATAGACATAGAGAATTTTGACGCACTTGATCCAAGTGTTACAGATGATAGGGCCACCACCAACCACAACTTTGATGTTGGGGTCATGTATCGTTATGATAAGTTTTATTTTAGTTTGAATGCTTCCAATTTATTGGATAAGGACCTTACTAGGTTCAACCCTGTTTTTGAACCAAATACATTGCGTAATTACTACGCCTATACGGGATACAGGTATACTAAAAACAAGAATAGCAAACTTGAGATTGAACCTTCTATTTTCTTTCAACTCTTTGAAAGTGACGGTAGGTCGGTAACCGATTTGAATGTAAAGTTTAGATGGTATGAATTTGAGGATTACTATTATGTTGGGGCGACCTATCGTTTTTTGAACGATCAAATTGGTGATCCCCTGTATATTGCCCCTATTGCTGGTCTTAAGAAGAATAATTTTTACTTCGGATATTCGTATCAGGTGATTTTGAATGAGATATTAGGCTATAGTACGGGAACCCATGTGGTGACATTGGGTGTTGATCTATTCCAAGGCATCAGTAATTGTAGGTGTACTTACTAATTATTCAAGGGATTTGGCCTAAGTTTGTGCATAAATAGAAGTGCACCATGGGAACAATCAAACTTACGAACATCAGGGCGCATGCGCATCATGGGTGTTTGGCCGAGGAAAGCATAATAGGTAGCGAATATCGTGTTGACATCGCAATAAGGACGGATCTGAAAAATGCTTCAAATTCCGACAATCTGTCCGATACTGTTGATTATGTTCATGTTAACCGTATTGTAAAAGAGGAAATGAACATTCCTTCCAAACTATTGGAACATGTCGCAAAACGTATTATTGATCGTGTTTTTCTAGAATTGGAGACTGTTGATAACATCAAGGCTTCTGTCTCTAAAATAAACCCTCCAATCGACGGTGATGTTGAAATGGTTACGGTGGTTTTAAGTTCAAAAAGATCATGATCATTCTTTTTGAAACCTAAGAATAAGGTGCTACATTTGCACCGCGAAATGGCATCGTGGCCGAGTGGCTAGGCACAGCTCTGCAAAAGCTTGTACAGCGGTTCGAATCCGCTCGATGCCTCGAAAACCCTCTTAAGCCTTAAGGGGGTTTTTAATGATTAAAATATAAGTTGTTATTTTTGTACTTTAAAAGGGCATTGTGGCCGAGTGGTTAGGCTCAGCCCCGCAAGGGCTTATACAGTGGTTCGAATCCACTCGATGCCTCAAAAAAACCTCCTTACCGCTTAAGGAGGTTTTTTGTTCCGATTTATTCGCGAATCTGTTCTATTTTTTCAATCCCTTTTTCTATATTGAATTTGTCCTTTGGTAGGAATCCCTTGGTTATAAGCACTATACCACAAATTATCAGAATAATACCCAGTCCCTTTTTGATTTGGGAAATTAGTTTATACGTAAGCTTACGTTTAAGCTGCTTTGCCAATAGTATTTTAATTACATCGGTGGCTAAATAGGCTCCAAGCATGGCCCCAAAAAAGATTGTGATACGATTGGGATCATTCTCCAAACTAGGCCCTACAACTATAATGATCCCCAACCAAAAAACCAGAACCCCAATATTGATAAAATTCAACAAAAAACCTTTCACGAATAGACTCAGGTAATCATTCTTTTTGGTCCTTAATGCAGGTTTGTCCTTTTTAATATCCCTCTTGAAATAGGTAGTAATGCCATAAATCAAAAGTATTACCCCTCCAAAGACATAAAGCCCGGGTTGGTTGCTTAAGTTCTCCAATAGCTGAAAACTACTGAAATAGGCCACAACCAAGAAAAGAATGTCAGCCAGAATAACCCCTAAATCAAAAATAAAAGCTGCTCTAAAACCCTTGACGGCGCTTGTCTCCAGCAGCACAAAAAAGACAGGCCCAATCATAAAGCTCAATAAAAAGCCCAATGGAATCGCCGCCTGAATATCGTCTAACATCGCCGTGGGTTACATTCGGGTAATAATACCCCCAAAAACTGTTTTTTCGTCCATTTTCTCAGGATCGCCGAATACCAAAACTTCACCTCCTGCCTTTACCATCGCCTTTACATAATTTGTGGCGTAAATCTCGGCCTTTGATCCCGCATTGACATTTACAGTGGAGAACTTGGTAATCAGTTCTTTTCCTTTATAGATACCTCCTGTATTTATAGCCACATCTTGCAGGTCGGCAGTGCCAAAAGTCTCAATTACACCACCAGTAACCGTCTTTATCAATAATTGTTCAACTTCGGTATTGATAGACAACTCGCCACCTTCCTGTGCCTTAAGTTCAAGCACATCTTGTTTGATAACCTCGTTTGAGGTAATCCTGGCATCTTCATTAACATCGATGACAACCAACTTCCCCGTATAATACAAATCAACGAATGTTCTGTAGCCACTGAACAATTTTGTGACTTGCATACGTATTTTCAATACCCCTTCGTTATTGACAATTGCAACATTTTTCGTGTTGGCACCAGTTATTACGGCCTTATTTTCAGGGGCTTTGATAAGGTTCACTGATAAACCATCAAAAACCTTGATTTCCGTAAATGACTGTAGGTCTCGGGAAATTTTTTCGTCTTGTGCATTACTTGTCTGGGATACAAACAAGAGTACCACAAGCCAAACCAAATTTTTCATTGTTTCAGTTTTTAGGTATTTTCTTACTAACTTAAACAAAATCCATTCCAAAAAACGATTTTATTCGTTCTTTCCGATAAGTGAAAAGTCAAGATGGCGTTTTACTAAATCGGTGTTTTTTACCATAACAACAACCTCGTCACCCAATTGATATGTATTCTTGGTCCGTTCGCCAACAATTGCATACTGTTTTTCATCAAAGATATAATAATCACCCTTTATATCCCTTATTCGAACCATGCCCTCACATTTATTCTCTATGATCTCAACATAGATTCCCCACTCGGTAACCCCGGAAATAACGCCTATAAACTCCCTGTCCCGATGGTCCTGCATGAATTTTATCTGCATATATTTTATCGAATCGCGTTCAGCGTTCGCCGCTAAATTTTCCATGTCAGAGGAATGCTTGCATTTATCCTCATAAATTTCCTCTTTCGGTGATGTGCCACCATCCAAATAATGTTGAAGTAATCTATGGACCATTACATCAGGATAGCGGCGAATGGGCGAAGTAAAATGGGAGTAATAATCAAATGCCAAACCATAATGACCAATATTGTCGGTTGTATAAATAGCCTTGCTCATACTGCGGATGGCCAGGGTATCAACCAAGTTCTGTTCTTTTTGACCTTTGACATCCTCGAGAAGCTGATTTAAAGACGCGCTAATCGATTTTTTATCCCTAAAGTTAATCTTATGACCGAATCTTGATATAATACCGCTTAAGGCAATTAATTTTTCCTCATTGGGTTCATCATGTATGCGATATATGAATGTTTTCTTTGGCTTCTGTTTACCAATGAATTCGGCAACTTTTCTATTCGCCAGTAACATGAATTCCTCTATCAATTTATTGGCATCCTTGGTTTCTTTAAAATAAACACTTTGAGGTTCGTTATCCTCATCCAGATTAAACCTTACTTCTACCTTATCAAATGAGATAGCTCCTTGCTGCATTCTTTTTGAACGCATGGTTTTAGCCAATTTGTCCAATGTTAAGGTCGCACTCACAACTTCATCTGAAACTGAATAGGCCCCTGATCTAATAGATATTTCCTCAGGGATATTACCATTGCCATTTTCAATAATATGTTGTGCCTCTTCGTATGCAAAGCGTTCGTTGGAGTCTATGACCGTTCTACCAAACCATTGATGCTGTATTTGGGCCTTATCGTTCAATTCAAAAATGGCGGAAAATGTATACTTTTCCTCATTGGGACGTAAGGAGCAAGCGTTGTTGGACAAAACTTCCGGTAACATAGGAACAACCCTATCTACAAGGTAAACTGACGTTGCCCTATTATAAGCCTCCTCATCCAGAATGGTATCTGGTTTTAAATAATGCGAAACATCGGCAATATGTATTCCTACTTCATAGTTGCCATTCTCAAGAGTTTTAAAAGAAAGGGCATCGTCAAAATCCTTTGCATCCTTAGGATCAATAGTAAAGGTCAATACACCTCTCATATCCCTCCGCCTTTCAATTTCCTCTGCTTTTATTGAAGTGTCCAGGGTGTTGGCATACTTTTCAACTTCATAAGGAAATTCATGGGGTAATCCATATTCAGCCAATATGGAATGTATTTCTGTATGGTGCTCCCCTGGTTTACCTAAAATAGTGGTAATAATACCAAAAGGTGAGCTCGCATTATCTGGCCATTCGGTCATTTCAACAACCACCTTATCCCCATTTTCAGCTGTACCGATATTTTCCTTTGGAATAAAAATATCGGTATACATTCTAAAATCGGAGGGTCTGACAAATGCAAATGTTTTTTGTATATCAACAACACCTACGAAATTGGTCTTGTTCCTTTCAACTACCCTGGTTATTTCCCCTTCTAATTTTCTCCCTTTTCTTTTCGGGAAAATATAAACCTCAACGGTGTCTTTGTGAAAGGCTTTGTTGAGTTTATTAAAAGGAACAAAAACATCTTCCTCCATACCTTCAACTACTATATAGGCATTTCCTCGGCCTGTAATATCCACAATACCAGTATGGTAGGTTTTAGTTGAAGCTATGGCCTTAAAGTGACCCCTGGTCTCTTCCAAAATACGTTTAGTTGCTTTGAGTTCACTCAGTCTTTTTATTAATTGATTGCGCTCATTGGCATCCACTACACCGATTCTTGCGGCAATTTGTTTGTAAGTAAAACTTTTTTTCGGTTCTTTTTCAAGTACAGTGAAGATTCCTTTTGTTATTTCGTTTTTTCTATGGTTTCCAGCTTTCTTCTTTTTCTTCGACATTAAAATTCTTATTTGGGCGGAAAATTACAAATTATAATCCATTACCTTGATTGAGGATATTTTCCTTGATTTTTCTTTTTCGTACATAGGTTATCAACATATACAATACATTATTATTTTTCTTTTATTAATTAAAAAACAAAATGTTGATTATGATAGCGTGTTGATAGTTAGTATAAAAAGATGTACTGAAAATACTTTTGTATCACTTTGGAAGTTTATCGACATCTTATCAGCAACAATCTATCTTCTAAATCAGTTATTTAAATATTTTATCAACCAATATTAATAACCTATTTCAACATGATTTTATTGATAAGTTATGGTTGCATTTTTGTTAACTTCGATCGAATTTGACTTAATATCTTTCTATTATAAAATTAGAGATAAATTCTTTTATTCCGTAATTGTTTTGTAAGACTGAATTGTCAAACAAAAACAAAATTTATTGACCACTTTTTATAGATTATTTATAAACAACTTAATAGCTGTAATAGGTAAGTTAATAACAATTCATTTTCACACATTTCCTACAGATAACGTCTTTATTCTATAATTGTTGTTAATGCCAATGTATTTGTACATTTGTAATAAAACCACTCTCTAAAAAATGAAAATAGCAATAGGTAATGATCATGCGGGGACCGAATATAAGTTAGCCATAATTGGTCTTCTAAAATCAATGAATATCGAAGTTAGTAATTATGGTACCGATGGTACCGATAGTGTCGATTATCCTGATTTTGTCCATCCTGTCGCCAAGGATGTGGAAGAAGGGAAAGTAACCTATGGAATCATTATCTGCGGAAGTGGAAATGGTGCTTCGATGACTGCGAATAAACACCAAAAGATAAGGGCCGCCCTTTGCTGGAACAAAGAAATCGTACAATTGGCCCGTGAACATAATGACGCCAATATATTGGGTTTACCTGCTCGGTATATTTCTTTGCATCAGGCATTGGATATGGTAAAGGTTTTTCTTAAAACTGAATTTGAGGGAGGTAGACATGAACGGCGTATTGAAAAAATAGCTTGTTCATAACTAAATTATCTTAGTTTTTAAAAGGATGAAGAATCTTTCCCTAGCCCTTTTTTAAAATATGGCACACAAACACAATCATTCCCATTCCCATATCGACTTAAAAGGCCAAAACCTTATAATTTCCATCCTGCTTAACATCTTGATTACTGTTTCCCAAGTAATAGGCGGACTAATCTCGGGTAGCCTGTCCTTATTATCCGATGCACTTCACAATTTCAGTGATGTTCTTTCGCTTATCATCAGTTATATCGCAACGGCACTTGCTAAGAAAAAGGCTTCTACCAATAAAACATTCGGATATAAAAGAGCTGAAATTATCGCGGCCTTCGTAAATGCCGCAACCTTGATCGTGGTGGCAATATTTCTGATTATTGAGGCGATTGAACGCTTTATGGCACCCCAGGAAATTGAATCCAATCTTGTTATTTGGCTATCATTATTAGGGATACTTGCAAACGGTTTCAGTGTGCTATTGTTAAAAAAAGATGCTGAAAAAAACATGAACATGAAATCCGCGTACCTGCATTTGTTTACAGATATGATGGCGTCTGTAGCGGTATTGATTGGCGGTTTGCTAATGAAGTTCTTTGAAATGTATTGGGTTGACCCCGCTTTGACGTTGGTTATTGCATTGTATTTGATTTATATGGGCTATGATTTATTGAAAGAGTCTACCAGGG
>JAHHKH010000462.1 GCA_018679695.1 Maribacter sp. | reverse complement strand
CAAGAAGATTACCAATAAAGAGGTTCAGATCAATATTTATGAGATCAAAAGACCCGAGGTCGATGCTAATTTGGTGGCGGCAAGTATTGCGAGGCAAATCGAGAGCAGAATATCATTTAGGCGTGCTATTAAAATGTCTATTGCTGCTGCAATGAGAATGAACGCTGAAGGGATTAAGGTCCAGATTTCCGGACGATTGAATGGTGCTGAGATGGCCCGATCCGAATCCTATAAGGATGGTCGTATTCCATTGTCGACTTTTAGAGCTGATATTGACTATGCCTTGCATGAGGCCCATACAACTTACGGTAGGTTGGGCATCAAGGTATGGATTATGAAAGGGGAGGTTTATGGTAAGAGAGAACTTTCTCCTTTAGTAGGAATGCAAAAAGGCCATGGGGGAAAAGGTGGAAAACAAGACGGACAGAGAAAGCAACGTCGTAGAAAGTAATTTTTTAAAGAAGAAAAGAAATGTTACAACCTAAAAGAACCAAGTATCGTAAAATGCAAAAAGGCCGTATGAAAGGCAACTCCGGAAGGGGGCATCGCCTTTCGAATGGTATGTTTGGCATAAAGTCCTTGGATTCGTCTTTTTTGACTTCACGTCAGATTGAAGCGGCTCGTATTGCAGCTACTAGGTATATGAAAAGGGAAGGTCAATTATGGATCAAAATATTTCCAGACAAACCTATTACGAAAAAACCATTGGAAGTGCGAATGGGTAAAGGTAAAGGGGCTCCAGAATATTTTGTTGCCGTGGTAAAACCAGGAAGAATAATGTTCGAGGTTGGTGGGGTTTCCCAAGATATTGCAAAGGAGGCATTGCGATTGGCAGCTCAAAAATTACCTGTAAAAACGAAATTCGTTGTTGCAAGGGATTATACTGATGAGAATTAAACGTAAGGAATCATGAAAAATTCAGAAATAAAGAAATTATCGGTCGAAGAACTTACGGAGAAGCTTGTTGATTACAAAAAGCAGCATGCAGATTTAAAGATGGCACATTTTGTAACTCCATTGGAAAACCCTCTTCAGATCAGGAAAGTAAGAAGAACGGTTGCAAGATTGGCAACAGAATTAACTAATAGGGAAAACCAATAATTGGTTCTGCTTTATGGAAAAAAGAAACTTAAGAAAAGAAAGAGTTGGGGTTGTAACTAGTGACAGAATGGAAAAGTCCATTGTAGTTGCTGAAGTGAAAAGAGTAAAACACCCTATGTACGGTAAGTTCGTTTTAAAAACGAAAAAATACGTTGCACACGACGAAAAGAACGATTGTAATATTGGGGATACCGTGAAGATTATGGAGACCCGTCCCTTGAGCAAGACAAAATGTTGGAGGTTAGTAGAAATCTTAGAAAGAGCTAAATAATTATGTTACAGCAAGAATCAAGATTAAAGGTAGCGGACAATACAGGAGCAAAGGAGGTTTTGACCATTAGGGTCCTAGGTGGTACAAAAAGGAGATATGCGTCCATTGGTGATAAAATAGTTGTTACCGTTAAGGAGGCAACTCCAAATGGTGGAATCAAAAAAGGAGCCGTTTCAACCGCTGTTGTGGTTAGAACCAAGAAAGAGGTAAGAAGGCCCGATGGATCTTACATTCGCTTTGACGACAATGCCTGTGTTTTATTAAACCCCACTGGTGAAATGAGAGGAACTCGGGTTTTTGGTCCTGTTGCAAGGGAACTTCGTGATAAACAGTTCATGAAAATTGTATCATTGGCCCCTGAGGTGCTTTAATATTTAAGACGATAATGAAAAAGGTAAAGATAAAAACTGGAGATACCGTAAGGATAATTGCTGGAGACCATAAAGGAACAGAAGGTAAAGTGACCAAGGTGTTTGTTGAAAAGAACAAAGCCATCATCGAAGGGGCAAATATGGTTTCAAAACATGAGAAACCAAGCGCTAATAATCCGCAAGGAGGTATTGTAAAGAAGGAGGCCCCTATTCATATTTCCAATCTATCGTTGATCGATTCCAAATCAAATGAAGCGACTAGGGTAGGGTTCGAAATTAGAGATGGGAAGAAAGTTAGGTTTTCTAAAAAATCCAATGAAGTAATTTAGTTATGGCTTACGTTGCAAGATTAAAAAAAGAATATAACGAGCGCATAGTAAGTGCGCTTAAAGAGGAGTTTGGTTACAAAAATGTAATGCAAGTGCCTAAGTTAGAGAAAATTGTTGTGAGTAGGGGTGTAGGTGCAGCTGTAGCCGATAAAAAATTGATCGATCATGCTGTCGATGAGTTGACCATGATCACTGGGCAAAAGGCCATTTCTACGATATCCAAAAAAGATGTCGCAACTTTCAAATTGCGGAAAGGAATGCCGATTGGGGCGAAAGTTACTTTGCGTGGTGAAAGAATGTACGAATTCTTGGATAGATTGGTAACTTCCGCCTTGCCTAGGGTAAGGGATTTTCAAGGGATTCGTGCCACGGGTTTTGATGGAAGGGGTAATTACAGTTTAGGTGTCACAGAGCAGATTATTTTCCCAGAAATCAATATTGATAAAATCAATAGAATAAATGGTATGGATATAACTTTTGTTACATCCGCACCTACCGATAAGGAAGCAAAATCATTATTAACAGAATTAGGATTACCTTTTAAAAAGAACTAGTATGGCTAAAGAATCAATGAAGGCCCGTGAAAGAAAAAGGGCAAAGACAGTTGCAAAATATGCCGAGAAGCGTAAAGCTTTGAAAGCCGCTGGTGACTTCGAAGCACTTCAGAAACTGCCAAGAAATGCTTCTCCTGTCCGTATGCACAATCGTTGCAAATTAACGGGAAGACCTAAAGGGTATATGAGAACGTTTGGTATATCAAGGGTCACCTTCAGGGAAATGGCAAACCAAGGATTGATCCCCGGAGTTAAAAAAGCCAGCTGGTAATAGCTAAAATTAGAAAAGATGGTAACAGATACTATAGCAGATTACTTAACAAGAGTTAGAAATGCCAGTTCGGCTGGTCATAGGGTGGTTGAAATTCCAGCATCCAATGTTAAGAAGGAGATGACTAAAATATTATTTGATCAAGGATATATATTAAGTTACAAGTTTGACGAGGATGAAGTACAGGGTTCAATAAAAATTGCCTTAAAATATGACAAGGTAACGAAAGAACCAGTAATCAAAAAATTACAGCGTATTAGTAAGCCTGGTTTACGTAAGTATGCCAGTTCTGGCGATATGCCCAGAGTATTGAATGGTTTGGGTATTGCTATTGTTTCTACCTCCCACGGGGTTATGACAAGCAAGCAAGCAACAAATGAGAACGTCGGTGGCGAGGTATTGTGCTATGTATATTAATACTATATAAAGAGTAAAAAAATGTCAAGAATAGGTAATAATCCAATTGCAATCCCAGAGGGCGTAACTATTGATATTAAAGAAAATGTAGTTACCGTAAAGGGGAAATTGGGCGAGTTGACCCAAGAATATACCGGTGTTGAGATCAAAATAGAAGACGGTCAGGCATTTGTGACTAGACCTTCGGATTCAAAGGAGCATAAGGCGAAACATGGTCTTTATAGATCTCTTGTTCTGAACATGGTCGAAGGGGTATCAAAAGGTTGGTCCAAGGAATTGGAATTGGTCGGTGTAGGATATAGAGCAAGTAATCAAGGTCAAAAATTGGACCTTGCGCTTGGTTTTTCCCATAATATTGTATTGAATATTGCACCTGAAGTTAAGATTGAAACCATTTCTGAAAAAGGTAAGAACCCAATCATTAAACTTACCTCATATGACAAACAATTAGTAGGGCAGGTCGCGGCAAAGATTCGTTCTTTCCGTAAGCCGGAGCCATACAAAGGAAAAGGTATTAAGTTCGTTGGGGAACAATTAAGAAGAAAAGCAGGTAAATCAGCTTAATAATTACTGTCATGGGATTATCAAAGACGCAAAGAAAATTAAGAATCAGAAGGAGGATCAGAAAGGTTTCCTTTGGAACTGCCGACAGGCCGAGGTTATCAGTATTTAGAAGTAATACCGGTATTTACGCCCAGGTTATAGATGATAACAAAGGAACCACTTTGCTTGCAGCTTCTTCCAGGGATAAGGATTTGGCTTCTGCCAAAGGGAGTAAGTCGGAAATAGCAAGTTTAGTAGGTAAGACCATTGCCGAAAAATGTATGAAGGCTGGTATTGACAAAGTTGCCTTTGATAGGGGAGGAAACTTATACCACGGTAGAGTTAAATCGCTCGCTGAGGGAGCAAGGGAAGCAGGACTAAAATTTTAATAAATAGTATGTACCAAAAATATAAAAACGTAGAGACTGTTAAGCCGGGAGGTTTAGAGCTAAAAGATAGATTGGTTGGCGTACAGAGGGTAACCAAAGTAACCAAAGGTGGTAGGGCATTCGGATTCTCGGCTATCGTTGTGGTTGGTGATGAAGCTGGTGTAGTAGGACACGGTTTGGGTAAATCCAAGGAAGTTGCCACGGCCATTGCGAAAGCTATTGAGGATGCCAAAAAGAACCTTATCAGAATTCCTTTGGATAAGCACACCTTGCCACATGAACAAAAAGGTAAGTTCGGTGGTGCACGCGTTTATATTCAACCTGCATCGCATGGTACCGGTGTAATTGCCGGAGGTGCTGTTAGGGCGGTATTGGAAGCCGTAGGGGTACATGATGTATTGTCCAAATCCCAAGGTTCCTCTAATCCACATAATGTGGTAAAAGCCACTTTTGACGCACTTTTACAATTAAGAGGTGCAAGAACAGTTGCCCAACAAAGAGGAGTTTCTTTGGAAAAAGTATTTAAAGGATAATTGATTAATATGGCAAAGATTAAAGTAAAACAGGTAAAGAGCAGTATAAAGCGTCAAAAAAATCAAAAGAGAACTTTAGAGGCTTTAGGACTGCGTAAGATTGGCCAGATTGTTGAGCATGATGCCACGCCAAGTATTCTTGGCATGATAGATAAAGTTAAACACTTAGTTTCCACAGAGGAGGCTTAATATACATAATAGTGTAATGAATTTAAGTAATCTAAAACCAGCTGAAGGTTCTGTCAACAGAGATGGAAAAAGGGTAGGAAGAGGCCAAGGGTCAGGAAAAGGTGGAACTGCGACAAGAGGACATAAAGGTGCAAAGTCAAGATCGGGCTACTCCAAGAAAATTGGTTTTGAAGGTGGTCAAATGCCCTTACAAAGACGTGTACCCAAGTTTGGTTTCAAGAACATCAACAGGAAAGAATACCAAGGAATCAATCTTGACAAATTGCAGGAATTGGTAGATAAAAAGGTAATAAAGAATGCTGTTACTTTTGAAAACCTGGTTGAAAACGGATTAGTAGGGAAAAACGATTTAGTTAAGATTTTAGGAAGAGGAGAGTTAAAGGCTTCCTTGAAAGTTTCTATGCATAAGTTTACAGCTACCGCAAAAAGCGCTATTGAAGCTGCAGGTGGTGAAGCAATAAATTTGTAAGCTTAACAATACAATACAATGAAGAAATTTTTCGAGACATTATCCAATATTTGGAAGATTGAAGAGCTAAGGAATAGAATAATTATCACCTTAGGTCTTCTTTTGGTATACCGTTTTGGTTGTCAAATAGTTCTTCCCGGTATTGATACTACTCAATTGGCAGAATTAAGCTCCAATACAGATAGTGGCATTTTAGGGATTCTTAACGCTTTTACAGGTGGGGCTTTTGCCAATGCCTCGGTTTTTGCGTTAGGTATTATGCCTTATATTTCAGCCTCGATTGTTGTCCAGCTAATGGGTATTGCCATTCCTTATTTACAGAAATTGCAGAAAGAAGGAGAGAGTGGTCGAAAAACAATAAACCAGATTACAAGATGGTTGACCATAGGTATTTGTATTGTACAGGCACCTGCCTATCTCTATAGTTTGGGGGCATTAGGCGTTCCTGATAGTGCATTTGTATTGGGCAAAGGACTGGATTTCATAGTGCCATCGGTAATAATATTGGTTACAGGTTGTGTATTTGCCATGTGGCTAGGTGAAAAAATCACCGATAAGGGTATTGGTAACGGTATTTCCTTATTGATCATGATTGGTATTATAGCTACATTACCACAATCATTTGTTCAGGAATTCATTTCTAGGACTGCAAATAATAATGGTGGTTTAATGTTTATCCTTATCGAAGTAATATTATGGTTCTTGGTGATTCTTGCAAGTGTCCTATTGGTGATGGCCACACGTCAGATCCCGGTACAATATGCAAGAAGGACGGCTTCTGGTGGATATGAGAAGAACGTAATGGGATCTAGACAATATATTCCTTTAAAGCTAAATGCCTCAGGGGTAATGCCAATTATATTTGCACAGGCGATTATGTTCGCGCCTGGTTTAATAGGTAAGACTTTCAATAGTACAGCAGTAGGTCAATGGATGGAAGTCCAGTTCCAGGATATTTTTGGTTTGGCCTATAATATTCTATTTGCATTATTGATTATCATCTTCACCTATTTTTATACGGCAATTACAGTGCCTACCAATAAAATGGCTGATGATCTGAAAAGAAGTGGAGGATTTATTCCAGGTATAAGACCAGGTAAGGAGACAGGTGATTTTTTAGACAAGATCATGTCATTGATTACACTGCCCGGGTCTATATTTTTGGCATTATTGGCTGTATTACCGGCCATAGTGGTTAAGTTAATGGATGTTCAAGCAGGTTGGGCGTTGTTTTATGGTGGTACATCACTATTGATTATGGTAGGGGTTGCCATTGATACGGTTCAACAAGTAAATGCTTACTTATTGAATAGACATTATGATGGTTTAATGAAATCGGGTAAAAACAGGAAAGTAGCATAGATTATGGCTAAACAAGCAGCAATAGAACAGGACGGGTCTATTATAGAGGCCCTATCAAATGCAATGTTCCGAGTGGAACTTGAAAACGGACATGTAGTAACTGCCCATATTTCCGGTAAAATGAGAATGCATTATATAAAATTGCTTCCAGGGGACAAAGTCAAATTGGAAATGAGTCCGTATGACTTGACCAAAGCAAGAATCACATATAGATATTAAGACAGCAAGATGAAAGTTAGAGCTTCAGTAAAGAAAAGAAGTGCCGATTGCAAAATAGTACGCAGAAAAGGCAGGTTGTACGTAATCAACAAAAAGAATCCTAGATTTAAACAAAGACAAGGATAATTATGGCAAGAATTGCAGGTATAGATATACCAAAACAAAAGAGAGGTGTTATAGCGCTTACCTATATTTTTGGGATAGGAAAAAGTAGGGCCAAAGAAATTTTAGGGAAGGCACAGGTTAATGAGGATACAAAAGTATCTGATTGGAACGATGATGAAATTGGTCGTATTCGAGAGGCTGTAGCTTCGTACACCATTGAAGGTGAATTAAGATCAGAGACACAATTGAACATTAAGCGATTAATGGATATTGGTTGTTACCGAGGTATTCGCCATAGAGCTGGTTTGCCTTTAAGGGGCCAAAGAACCAAGAACAACTCTAGAACCCGTAAAGGAAAAAGAAAAACAGTTGCCAACAAGAAAAAAGCAACCAAATAATAAGTAGCATATCATGGCAAAGACAAGTGCAAAATCGGCTAAGAAGCGTAAAGTAATAGTAGATGCTGTGGGAGAAGCCCACGTTACTGCCTCTTTCAATAATATAATTATCTCGTTGACCAATAAGAAGGGAGATGTAATCTCTTGGTCATCTGCCGGAAAACTAGGTTTTAGAGGGTCTAAAAAGAACACTCCCTATGCTGCCCAGGTAGCTGCTGAGGATTGTGCAAAAGTTGCCCATGAAGCAGGTCTTAGGAAGGTAAAGGTTTATGTAAAGGGACCAGGTAATGGTAGGGAATCCGCAATTCGTTCCATACACAATTCTGGAATCGAGGTTACAGAAATCATCGATGTTACGCCAATGCCGCATAATGGCTGTAGGCCTCCAAAAAGAAGAAGAGTTTAATAAATACTAATATTTCATAGGAAGTGTAGTTACGATTATCGAAGGATTAAGCCTTAATTCATAATCGCATTTCCAAATTAAAAGAAGATGGCAAGATATACAGGACCAAAAAGCAAAATTGCTCGCAAATTCGGCGAAGCGATTTTCGGAGACGATAAGTCATTCGAAAAGAAAAATTACCCTCCAGGACAGCACGGACAAAATAGACGTCGAGGAAAAAAATCGGAATATGCAGTTCAGTTGATGGAGAAGCAAAAAGCGAAGTATACCTATGGTATATTGGAGCGTCAGTTTAGAAATTTGTTTGCCAGTGCCAACAGAAGTAAAGGTGTAACCGGTGAGGTTCTTTTACAACTATGTGAATCTAGACTCGACAATGTAGTCTATCGAATGGGTATTTCTACCTCTAGGAGAGGTGCTAGACAACTGGTATCACACAGACATATTACCGTAAATGGTGAGTTGGTAAATATTCCGTCTTATTCTTTGAAGGCTGGGGATGTCGTAGGCGTTAGGGAAAAATCGAAATCCTTGCAGACGATTCAAGATGCCTTGGCAGCTAGTAGCCATGTATATGAATGGATTACTTGGAATACTGAAAAGAAAGAAGGAACCTATGTTTCTGTTCCTGAGCGTATGCAGATTCCTGAAAATATTAAGGAACAATTAATAGTCGAGTTATACTCCAAATAAAACAACACTGATCCAATTATGGCATTATTTAATTTTCAGAAACCCGATAAAGTAATAATGATCGATTCCTCAGATTTCGAAGGGAAATTTGAATTTCGACCATTGGAACCTGGCTACGGATTAACCGTTGGGAACGCCTTAAGAAGAGTATTGCTTTCATCCTTGGAAGGCCATGCTATCACTTCTGTGAGGATAGATAAAGTGGAACACGAGTTCTCTGTAATTCCCGGTGTTGTAGAAGATGTTACCGAGATTATCTTAAACCTAAAGCAAGTAAGATTTAAGAAGCAGATTGACGATTCTGAAGCTGAAGTTGTTTCTATTTCCGTAAGTGGAAAAAATCAATTGACAGCTGGTGATTTTCAAAAGTTCATTTCTGGCTATCAGGTATTGAATCCTGATTTGGTTATCTGTAATATGGACCCTAAAGTCAGTATCAATATGGAAATTGTTATTGATAAGGGTAGAGGATATGTACCTGCAGAGGAAAACAAAAAATCAAATGCAGCCTTAGGAACCATTGCAGTGGATTCTATTTTTACACCAATCAAGAACGTAAAGTATAGTATTGAAAACTTTAGGGTTGAGCAAAAGACCGATTATGAAAAATTGGTGTTTGAAATTGTAACCGATGGTTCAATTCACCCCAAAGATGCATTGACCGAAGGGGCAAAGGTCCTTATCCACCACTTCATGTTGTTCTCTGATGAACGCATAACATTGGAGGCTGATGAGATTGCCCAAACGGAAACCTATGATGAGGAATCGTTACATATGCGCCAGTTATTGAAAACAAAATTGGTAGATATGGATCTCTCAGTCCGTGCATTGAACTGTCTTAAAGCTGCAGAAGTTGATACATTGGGTGATTTAGTTTCATTTAATAAGAATGACTTAATGAAATTTAGAAACTTCGGTAAGAAATCCTTAACTGAACTTGAAGAGTTGGTCATCAACAAAGGCTTGAGTTTTGGTATGGATTTGTCGAAATACAAATTGGATAAAGATTAAGTAATCATATTTTGCTCTCCTGAAGGTAAACTATCGGGATATGGTAGCAAGATGATAAAATAAAAGTCATGAGACACGGAAAGAAAGTCAATCATTTAGGAAGAAAGGCTGCACATAGGAAAGCAATGTTGGCCAATATGGCATGTTCTTTAATTGAACACAAGCGTATAAATACCACTGTGGCCAAGGCCAAAGCTTTGAAGCAGTTTGTAGAACCATTGATTACAAAATCAAAGGCTGCAAATAATCAATCGGCAGATAAGGGTACGCATAATAGGCGCATCGTTTTCAAATATTTGAGAAACAAATATGCGGTCAGTGAGTTGTTCAGCGCGGTTTCCGAAAAGGTCGGAGACAGGCCAGGAGGTTATACAAGAATCATTAAACTGGGGAATCGCCTTGGTGATAATGCAGATATGGCAATGATTGAGCTGGTTGATTTTAATGAATTATATAATGCCGATAAGCCTAAGAAGAAAACTACCAGACGCAGTAGAAGAGGTGGAGGTTCGAAATCACAAACACCACCAGTAGCAGTAGTTGAAAACAAAACGGATGATTCGGAGGAATAAAATGTTATTAACTAATAATATTAACAAAAGGATAAGCTTTCTAGTTTATCCTTTTTTTGTGTTTATTTGTGAAATCAAATTTATATATCGCATATGAAATATCTAACTAAGAAAAAAGCCATGGTACTCTTGGCAGACGGTACCATTTTTCATGGGAAATCAGTCGGTGGGAAAGAAGGCACTTCATTTGGTGAAGTCTGCTTTAATACGGGCATGACCGGGTATCAAGAGATATTTACAGATCCATCATATTTTGGTCAACTCATGGTGACAACCAATGCCCATATTGGCAATTACGGTACAAATGAAGAGGAGGTTGAATCAGCTTCCGTGAAGATCGCGGGATTGATTTGTAAGAATTTCAGTTATGATTATTCAAGACCAGCGGCAGATATGGGTTTGTTGGAATTTTTGGATGAAAACGATACCCTTGCAATTTCGGATGTCGATACAAGGGCTTTAGTGAGTTATATCCGGGATAATGGTGCAATGAATGCGGTCATATCCACAGATGTCGATAATGTGGACCAACTAAAGACCGAATTGGCCAGGATGCCTAGTATGAAGGGATTGGAACTCGCTTCAAAAGTTTCGACCAAGAAACCTTATTTTTTCGGTAATGAGAATGCTACCTATAGGATATCGGCCATGGATATTGGTATCAAACTCAATATTCTTCGAAATCTTGCAAATCGGGATTGCTATATCAAAGTGTTCCCTTATGATACTACGTTTAAGGAAATGAGTTCATGGAATCCCGATGGGTACTTTATTTCCAATGGTCCTGGGGATCCAGAACCTTTGGAGGCTTCCATTCAAACCGCAAAAAATATAATTGCAAGCGATAAGCCCTTATTCGGAATCTGTTTGGGACACCAGGTCATTGCATTGGCAAATGGGATATCAACCTATAAAATGCATAATGGACATCGCGGAATAAATCACCCTATAATGAACCTTTTAACGGGAAAAGGAGAAATAACATCACAAAACCATGGTTTTGCCATAAATAGGGAAGAAGCCGAATCCAATCCAGATTTGGAGATTACCCATGTTCATCTAAACGATAATACCGTAGCGGGAATGCGTATGAAAAAGAAAGACGTATTTTCAGTGCAATATCATCCAGAAGCAAGCCCTGGCCCCCATGATTCGGAGTATCTTTTTGACCAGTTTTTCGAATTGATCAAGAAATCTGCAAAGCAAAAAGTCAAAGTTTAAGGAATTATTATTTTCATGTGAATATGGACTTTAAACACACGCTAGAATTACACCGTTTCGTATCTTTGTTCTTTCAAAAATCAATACTAAAAACTAAATCATATGAGTATTATTCTTAGTGTCCACGCGAGACAGATTTTAGATTCCCGGGGCAATCCAACAGTAGAGGTAGATGTAATTACAGAAAATGGTATAATGGGTAGGGCAGCAGTCCCTTCAGGTGCTTCTACCGGAGAACATGAAGCTGTTGAACTTCGCGATGGTGGTAGTACTTTTATGGGCAAAGGTGTCACTAAAGCGGTAAATAATGTAAATACCGTAATTGCAGAGGAGATTTTGGGAATGTCTGTCTTTGAACAGAACCTGATCGATCAGACCATGATAGAATTGGATGGAACACCAAATAAATCAAAGCTTGGTGCCAATGCAATTTTGGGAGTTTCGTTGGCTGCAGCCAAAGCAGCTGCCAATGAACTTGGGATTTCTCTTTATAGATATGTTGGAGGTGTTAGTGCCAATACATTACCTGTGCCAATGATGAATATAATCAATGGTGGTTCACATTCCGATGCCCCAATTGCTTTTCAGGAGTTCATGATCATGCCTATAAAAGCGAAGAATTTTTCGCACGCCATGCAGATGGGCACCGAGATTTTCCACAACTTAAAAAAAGTATTGCACGATAGAGGATTAAGTACGGCCGTAGGTGATGAAGGTGGTTTTGCACCAACATTGGATGGTACCGAAGATGCTATTGAGACCATAGGAAAAGCAGTGGAAAATGCTGGCTATAAATTTGGTGATGAAGTGAAAATTGCATTGGATTGCGCTTCCGCTGAATTCTATGAAAATGGTAAATACGATTATACCATGTTTGAAGGGGACAAGGGCGCGGTTCGTTCATCGGAGGAGCAAGCAAAATATCTGGCGGATTTATGTGCCAAATACCCCATTATTTCAATAGAAGATGGTATGGACGAGAATGACTGGGATGGTTGGAAGGTATTGACCGAGATGATTGGGGACAAGGTTCAATTGGTCGGTGATGATTTATATGTAACCAACGTTGAAAGGTTATCAAGAGGTATTGAGAATGGTATCGCTAATTCAATTTTGATAAAAGTAAACCAAATAGGATCTTTGACTGAAACAATCGCAGCGGTCAACATGGCCAAGGATGCCGGGTTTACCTCCGTAATGTCGCACCGTTCAGGTGAAACGGAGGACAATACAATTGCAGATTTGGCGGTGGCCTTGAATACTGGACAGATTAAGACTGGGTCGGCCTCACGTTCCGACAGGATGGCCAAATACAATCAATTGCTTCGCATTGAGGAAGAATTGGGCACTACCGCTTATTATCCACAAGAGAAAGCTTTTAAAGTAAATCAATAGTAATCCTTGAATCAGGAAAAGCCTTTCTTAGGAAAGGCTTTTTTTGGCTCTGAGTTAAACTTTACTTATCTTTTTACTTCAACAATTGCTAACCTATTTAAAAGCTATTCATGAATAACTTCCTTTTTGTTGCAGCCGAAAATGATGGATTGTATAAATGCAAAGCCGGGGGTATGGGTGATGTGGTCAGGGATGTGCCCAGACAGATCTCTGAAAGAGGAGACAAAGTGCATGTTGTTGTACCATCCTATTCAAGATTGCATAAAGATGGGATATTCAAGACCAAACTTAATTTTGAATTAAGAGGTATCACCTACTCTGCAGAGCTTTACGAAGTCATTCCAAAAAAGGAATATAACAACATCCATCATTATGTGATACACCACCCTGAAATTGAGGGAGGTGAAATTGCACATATTTATCACGATAATCCAGTTGAGCCTTTCTTTACTGATTTTGTGAAATTCACCATTTTTTGTACTGCGGTTGCAGAGGCTGTAAAGCGAGGGGCTTTCGGTAAATTGGATATTATGCACTTGCACGATTGGCATTCAAGCTTATTGTTGTTTTTGAAAACCTTTCATCCAGAATACAAGGCACTCAAAAAAATAAGGTTTGTATATACTATTCATAATCTGGCCATACAAGGCATTCGTCCTTTCGAGGATAACTACGCTTCTTTGCGAAATTGGTTTCCAGATATACCTTTTGATAAGAAGGGCCTAATGGATTATAGATATCAAGACTGTATTAATCTAATGGCGGTTGGTATTCGATATGCAGATGCCGTTCATACTGTTTCTCCCTCCTACAAAGAGGATGTATTACTACCTAGTGAACCCCCAGAGTTCATTGGGGGTGAAGGTCTTGAGAAGGATATGCAAGTGGCCGATAATGAAGGAAGATTGTTTGGAATCCTCAATGGCAGTAATTATTCCAATATACGGGAAGCTGAAAAAAATACGATTCATAGAAATATTATCAAGGCCATATTTGAATGGTTGCAAGAGGAATCGAAAAAATACAAGGCAGACTTTTTGGCCCATACCGGAGAAAAGGTAGTAAAATTTTTAACTGAGCCACCGAGCTTTATTGTTTCAAGTGTTGCTCGTTTAACAGAACAAAAGTTTTACTTCTTTAAGCGATCTCCTGAGGCATTGATAGAAATATTGAAAAAGTTAGAAAAACAGAATGGGGTATTTATGCTATTGGGCACTGGGGCTCCTGAGTATGAAGAACTGCTAAGGAGTATTAGTCATGAACATCAGAATATGATTTTTATAAATGCGCAATCAGAGGATGTAATCGATTCAATTTATTTGGAATCGGACCTATATTTCATGCCTAGTTTGTTCGAACCATGTGGTATAAGCCAAATGCTTGCCATGAGGAATGGCCACCCATGCTTGGTACATCATACCGGAGGTTTGAAAGATACCGTTGAGCACATGAAGACTGGATTTAGTTTTGACGGGGAAACCTATGAGGAAAAAATCAGGAACATGATAGATTCATTTGATGTGATTTTGGACATTTATAATAATGATAAACCCCGATGGAAGAAAATCCAAGCGAATGCGAAAAAGATGAGATTCACCTGGAAAAAGTCGGTTGATGAATACTATAAGTCACTGTATTCCATGTAACCATCATAATCTTTATTAATAGGACTATTCCCAAAGCGTCTACATTGCATAATTAATCATCGCAGTACCTTGAAAAGATGAGGTTTTTTCTTAAATTTACGGCTCACTCTAATCCCAGTAAAATATACCTATGTCAGACAAAGCAACCCTAGAATACAACGGTAAAAAATATGAATTTCCAGTAATGAAAGGTTCAGAAGACGAACTTGCCATAGACATAAAAACATTACGGTCAACAACTGGAATGATAACTATAGACCCTGGGTTTAAAAATACCGGTTCATGTGAGAGTGCCATTACTTTTTTAGATGGTGAAAAGGGCATGCTTAGGTATCGGGGATATTCTATTGAGGAATTGGCTGAAAAAGCTGATTTCCTGGAAGTAGCTTATTTATTGATTTTTGGCAAGCTACCGAACAAAGAGGAGCTGGATAAATTTCATTTTGATATTAAAGCAGAATCCCACGTGGATGAGGAAATGAAAAAGATATTGGATGGTTTTCCAAAATCGGCACATCCAATGGGCGTGCTTTCTTCTTTGACCAGTGCTTTGATTGCATTTAATCCTTCCTCTGTAAATGTAACTTCCGAAATCGAAATGTACGAAGCCATCGTACGTATTTTAGCCAAGTTTCCAGTTTTAGTGGCCTGGACCATGCGCAAGAAAAAGGGACTGCCTCTTGACTATGGGGACGATACCCTGGGCTATGTAGAGAACCTTCATAAAATGATGTTCAAACGACCCAATAGGGAGTACCAAAAAAACAAGATAGTCATCGAAGCATTAAATAAGTTACTCATTCTACATGCCGATCACGAACAAAACTGTTCCACCTCTACGGTTCGGATTACCGGTTCTTCACATGCCGGACTGTTTGTTTCGTTATCTGCAGGAATCTCGGCACTATGGGGTCCACTGCATGGTGGTGCCAATCAAGCCGTACTTGAGATGTTGGAAGCTATTGATGCCGATGGGGGGGATACTGATAAATATATGGCCAAGGCAAAGGATAAAAACGACCCATTCAAGTTAATGGGCTTTGGTCACCGTGTCTACAAGAATTTTGATCCAAGGGCAAGAATTATAAAGAAAGCCGCCGATGAGGTATTGGATGATTTGGGGATTGAAGATCCAATTTTGGATGTGGCTAAAGGATTGGAAAAAGTCGCACTGGAAGATCAGTATTTTGTGGATAGAAAATTATATCCTAATGTTGATTTCTATTCAGGGATCATATATCGTGCCTTGGGTATACCCATGGAAATGTTTACCGTTATGTTCGCAATGGGTCGTCTTCCGGGATGGATTGCCCATTGGAGGGAAATGAGACTTAATAACGAACCAATAGGCCGTCCAAGACAGGTTTATATTGGTGAGACCACTAGACCTTTTGTGCCATTAAAAAAGCGAAAGTAAAAACACAATAATACTTCGAAAACTGCCTTTTCAGTTTAACGCTAAAAGGGCGGTTTTTTATTTACTACAGATCCGTTTTTCTATATTTGCGCAAATTCTTGGTATGCTATATCTAAACATAAAAGACGAAACTTCCAAACTGAGGGCAGTAGTGCTTGGTACCGCCAAAAGCAGTGGTCCGGTTCCTAATCCTGAAGATGCCTATGATCCAAAATCCTTGGAACATATTCTTGCTGGCACTTATCCCGAAGAAGAGGATATGATTGAGGAAATGGAGGCCTTTGCAAAGGTTTTTAAGAAGCATGGGGTAGAGGTATTTCGACCCGAAATACTATTGGATTGCAACCAGATATTTTCGAGGGATATTGCTTTTGTTATTGATGACAAATTGATCAAGGCCAATATACTACCTCACCGGGA
>JAHHKH010000366.1 GCA_018679695.1 Maribacter sp. | reverse complement strand
GTTGAACGAGTACAATCGAAAATGGATCTATCTCATAATACTTTCATTGGTATGGGGTTCTTCGTTTATATTGATAAAAAAAGCCTTATTAGGACTCTCAGCACTACAATTAGGTAGTTTGCGTATTGTCTTTGCATCGACTTTCCTATTTGTTTTTGGATACAAAAGTATAAGAAGACTTACCCTTAGCGATTGGAAATGGATTATTATGGCTGGACTGTTGAGTTCTTTCTTCCCACCATTCTTGTTTGCTTTGGCTCAAACCGAACTTGATAGTGGAGTTACATCAATATTCAATTCTGTAGTTCCTCTTTTTACTACTGTTGTGGGTATTACACTGTTCGGGGCCTTAATTACCAAAAGGCAAGTCGTAGGGGTTATAATTGGCCTTTTAGGAACCCTTGCCTTGATCTTAACTGGTATGGAATTGGATTTAGATCAAAATTACTGGTATTCGATATTTATCTTATTGTCCGCCCTTGGTTACGCCTTGAACATTAATATCATTAAAAAACATTTGGCACATTTGAGCCCGTTGGCAGTGACAACAGGAAGTTTTGCCGTAGCTTTTGTACCCGCCTTGGCCATAGTATTTTATTCTGGTTTTTTTTATGCGATCCCAAGCGATTTAGAAATGCAAAACGCTTTATGGTACTTGTTGGCACTTGCCTTTTTGGGTACTGCCATAGCCAATATTTATTTTAATAAACTCATTCATTTATCGAATCCGGTTTTTGCGGCCTCTGTAACCTATACTATCCCTATCGTGGCTGTTTTTTGGGGAGTTTGGGATGGGGAGTCCATTAATTTTTATCAACTTTTGGGTGGGGTGATCATACTTCTTGGCGTTTACTTGGTAAACCGAAAAAAAAGGCCAACGTAATGAAACGATGGCCTATTATCTTCAGAAACTATGTTTATCTATTCAAAATCAACATCTGATACCCCTTCATTAACCTTGATTTCCTTAACTACAAAGTCGAACTTTTGAGGCCCCATTGTTTGGGTAAGCAGAAATGGGAATTTTATGCCCGAAACCTCTTGGTAATCATTATAATCAAATGTAGTATTGATCTGTTGGCCTTGGGCCTCAATGCTAACTGCATCTTGAACCTTTAGACCGGTATTAATATCATAGAAGGAGGTTTTTTCCTCTGATATTTTGAGTTTGTAGGCTTTTTTGCCGTCAATTACTTCAATACCTTCCAAAGCAATATCAGTATTCAATAAGTTCAATTCAGGAAAAGGCGCTGATTCTTCTTTCACTTTTTTTAGTTCGTCTTCCCCTAAGTCCTTTCGTTGACCTTGCATTACCATATACCCCTTGTCGCCATCAAATACTTGTTTGCTCATTGAATTGCCCATGACCTTTACGTTCTGCATGAATTGATCTTTGGATGTTTTCTTAATCTCTAAATCAAGTTTAGTGCCCTGCATTTCGGCCTCTGCTAAAAGTGAGTAGGACTCAACACCCATTAATTTTTCCTTGCCCCCAATTGCTTGTATGTATTTTTCCAGAACATTCTGGGCCGTCATACCTTCTGGGACCGCTGCTTCATAATTGGGTTTTTCACTGGTTTTGGCGAATTTATCATAATACTTCACTGGGATTTTTTTGCCGTTGAAATTTATATTTTCCAAATTGTCAATAACATCACTTCCTTTTCCTGTAACAACTACACGGGCGTTGTCTACACTTAAATACTTCTGTGCAGCCTTTTGCACATCTTCTTTTGTAATGTTGTTTATGCGCTCTAAGTATGTCTTATAGTAGTCGTTGGGCAGCCCTTCGGTCTCTATGTTCAAAGCATATCGTGCTATGGTCGAAGGTTTCTCAAGGGCCAAAACGAAATTGCCTACATATTTGGCCTTGGCATCTTTTAATTCTTCATCTGTAACGGGCTCCTTTATTATTTTATCGATCTCCTTCAATATTTCAACAACAGAGCTATCGGTAACCATGTTTCTTACTTGAGCACTTGCTGTAAATGTGGCAGGTGCGTATTTATCGTTACCAAGACTCGAATATGATCCATAGGTATAGGCCTTATCTTCCCTTAAATTTAAAAATAAGCGGGCTTGGGCTCCGCCACCTAAGATCCTATTGGCCATGAGGGCATGCAGGTAATCTTCATTTTTCATTTTTAGATCCACCAGACTCTCAACAGCCACTTCTGATTGTACCGCATTGGGAACATCCACAAAATTAATCTGGGTGTATTGGGCATTTGACGGTTTGGAAAATTCAAAGGAAGGGGGAACGGCTTTTGTCCACGGAGTAAAATTCGTGGTTACCAGTTCTTCAACTTCGTCAAATTTAACATCACCGATTACCACCAAATAGGCATTTGCTGGCACGAAATAATCCTCATAAAATTGAATCACATCAATGAGCGCCACATTATTTACCGATTCTTCGGTTAAGAACTCCCCATAAGGATGACCAGTGCCATAGGCAAGGGCATTTTGAACCCTATTGGAAATAGCGGAAACATCTTTTTCCTGTGCTTTTAAACTCGTAAGCAGTTTTTGCTTCTCCTTTTCAAGTTCCTCCTCGGTGAAATTCGGATTAATAGCAGCATCGGCCATTAATTCTAAAATCCTGGGGAAATACTTTGACAATGAACTTGCAAAGGCACTCTGCGAACCAAAATTAATGCGTGCACCAAGAAAATCGACTTCCTCATTATAATCATCTTTTGAAATCGACTTGGAGCCATTGCCTAATAGGCTAGCGGTAAGACTCGAAACTCCAGCTTTGTCCCCTTCGAGTATTGGAGGATTGTCAATTCGTAACTGCACCGATACCCTTGGTAATTTGTGGTTTTCCACGACGAGTACCTTTAGCCCGTTTTTTAGTTCAAAACGTTGAGGTTCCTGCAAATTAATTTCAGGTGCGGGACCTGGTTCAGGCATTTTACTTCTATCTATCTGCGCCTGCACATGAAGTGCAATAAAGCTTATGATAAGAGTTATAATTATTTTTTTCATTTTCTTAATTTTCAGTTGCTTCTTGGGGTAAGTACTCTAGTTCAACCCGCTGGTTAGGATTTAAATATTTGTTTGCGACGGTGGTAATTTCCTCTCTTGTGATAGATCTGTAGATATCGATCTCATTATTGATCAAGCCAGTATCATCATATAACATATAATATCTGGCCAAGGAATTCGCAATACCCGACACGCTACTATTGGCATTGACAAATAGGTTTTCGAACTTATTCTGTAATTTTTGAAAATCTTTTTCGGTAATAGGTTCTGACTGTAAT
Organism: Maribacter sp.; assembly: GCA_018679695.1. Taxonomy (GTDB): domain Bacteria; phylum Bacteroidota; class Bacteroidia; order Flavobacteriales; family Flavobacteriaceae; genus Maribacter_A. Next base: position 1,849 of record JAHHKH010000366.1, on the reverse strand, counting down.
TTTACAATTTCCTCGTCGATTTCTTTTTTTACCTCTTCCAGAGAGGTTTCACCGACTGGAAGCGCTCCCACAACATAAGCACCATAATCTTCCTGAGATCCATTGAAGGCAAAAACCTGAAGTGCTTTTTTCTTATCATCAACTAATTTTTTATACAGTTTGGAACTCTTTCCGTCACTTAAATAGGTCGAGATCATATCAAGTACATAGGCATCCCTTTCGGTCTGCGCAGGCGTTCGATATCCCATCAAAATTGCCGGTATTTGAATGTTGGGATCACGGTAGTGGGTCTTGATGGTCGTTGTTATTGGGTCTTCAACAAAAGTACTCCGCTGAATTTCCTCTCCCTTGGGGATTGGTCCAAAATAATCCTGGATCAATTTTTTTGTCTTGTCGATTTCAATGTCTCCTGCAACAACCAATACTGCATTATTAGGCACATAGAACTTTTTATTGAACTCTTTAAAGTCCTCTAATGAAGCACTTGCCAAATGCTCCAATGAACCTATTGTTTGCCAGCGATAAGGATGCTTTTCGAATAGCTTAAGGAACATTTGCTCCCGCCATCTGCCATAGGGAGCATTATCATAGCGCATTCTGCGTTCTTCTTGCACCACTTCACTTTGGGTATCCACTCCAATTTTGTTGATTATTGGGTGCATTAGGCGTTCAGATTCCAACCATAACCCAAGTTCCAAATTGTTAGATGGAAAAACCTCATAATAATAGGTTCGGTCCTGGGTAGTATTTGCATTGTTTTGACCGCCATTGGAGGAAACTATTTTAAACCATTCACCTCGTTCAATATTCTTGGTACCCTCGAATAATAAATGCTCGAAAAAATGGGCAAAACCTGTTTTTTCTGGATTTTCATCCTTGGCACCAACATGGTACATGACCGATGTCGTAACCACAGGGGCATTGTTGTCTTGATGTAAAATTACATGGAGTCCATTGTCCAAATCGTATTCCTCGTACGGAACCTCTTGGGCAGTTGAATTGGACACCAGTATCAGTGCCAATAGTGCAATAGGTAATTGTATTTTCATTCTTTCAAATGTTAGGATTATATAAAAATTGTAGAATAGCAACAAACTTATTCATAAAAGTTACGCGAATATAATTTTTTCATTAAATTCGAAGGAAATCTCCTTGGTCTTTAACAAGAATTTAAGCTGATAAGCCTTATAATTTTGTAATTTATCAAGGACATTAAAAATTGCGAAAATGAAACAGTTTGCTTTACCCGTTCGTTTTGGAATAGCTGCTAGCGGATCCCTTATTGCATATTTCCTGATACTCTCCCTATTCGAACTACACACCAATATTTTCTATAGCCTTTTTAATAGCGTCATTACTGGTTTTGCCATCTATGAGGCTATAAAATATGAGCGTATCCAGAACAGAGAGGGGTTTAGTTATGGGCAGGGTTTTAAAATCGGATTGATTACAGGATTTATCGCCACATTGATATTTACCATCTTTTTTGCATTTTATTCAACAGAGATCAACCCTGGTTTTTTAGAGGAATTATCAGAAGCCTGGTTTAGTACTTTTAAGGATTTCGAAGCCATTGTCTTTTTCACAGCTGCCATTATGGGTTTCTCAACTACCTTGGTGCTTACACTCGCATTTATGCAACTATTCAAGTCTGGTGATGATATTGAGAAAAAAACTGGTTAAAAACCTTCTAAAAGGCTTGTGATTTTGGCATTTAGCAGTATATTTGCACCCGCCTATTAAAAAAATGGGCAGTAAATTAAAATAATATATACGCTATGTATGCAATTGTAGAGATGGCAGGGCAGCAATTCAAAGTTGCGAAAGACCAAAAAGTATATGTTCACCG
>JAHHKH010000358.1 GCA_018679695.1 Maribacter sp. | reverse complement strand
ATTGTCTATCAATTTCATTTTAAAAATTAACCTGACTAAATAAATTATCATGGGCAAAGACGTATCTATTACATTAATTGTGAATGCTGAAACTCTGTATAATATAACAAATCCAACACCTGGCGATATTAGTACTAATTGTAGATTTGAAGGTGACACACGTCCTCCAGGTAGTCCATTAGGGAGTTACGAAACGAATGTTTATCTTAACAAGAAAGTTGAGTGGGAAGGCCAAACTAACGATCCCAATGGCGTGGATAAAAGTTATTCCGTAGATATTGACAATATAGTTTATGAACCCACGGGTACTGACAAAAATTTTTTCAATAGACAAATTGTTTGTGGTAAGAATGGAATTGTTAGTGTTAAAGTGAAGAATGACCCAAATTTGGTGGATCAAATTGATGTCTATACGATTAATTTCAGTATTGTCTATCCGGAAGGAAATCAGGGGGTTCCCAAATATTATAATATTGATCCTCGATTAAAAGGTAATCCTTAAAATATGATTATGACCATAAATAGAAAAGCCTATTATTTACTGATAGGCTTCTTTTATTGTATTTCTCATTTATTGTCGGGCCAAGATCAGCGTATAGCAGATAGTCTTTCCAAGGTTTATCAGAATGATCAATTGGTAGGTCTTGAAAAACTGGAATTACTCCGGAATTTAGCATTTAACGAGTTGAGTGACCTAGAACTTTCTAAACAATATGCTGAAGAGTTAATTGCGCTTTCCAAATTAGAAAACAACAATTTATACTTGTTTAGGGGCTACCATCAAAAAGGAAGTATTTATATAAATGCAGGAGATTTGGAAATTGCGTTGGATGCATATTTCAAGGGATTGGAGACAGCTTCCAAAGCAGAGTACATTGAAGGTGAAGGATCCGCTTACTATGCTATAGCGGACGTCTATTCCGTCATGGGAAATTCTGATAACGCTGAAGAATACTACAATAAAGCAATTCAAATATTACGTAAGGCTGACGATTCGGTTTCGTTGGCAACGGCCTTATTGAATACAGGGGAGTATTATTTTAAAAACAGGAAATATGCGGCTGCATTACAGTTTAACGATGAAGCCAAGGTCATTTTTGAGAGTGTGAATTATCCTATCGGGATGGCTTATGCTATTGGAAATGCAGGCATGCTTGATGCAGAGCAGGGTAATGATATACTAGCAGAAGCGAATATAAATGAAGCAATCACTATACTGGAGGAACTTCGAGATTATTACCCTATTTCGGTGTATCTCACCTATATGTCCGACATTTATATTAGAAAAAATGATTTCCCGACGGCCTTAAATTATGGCGAAAGAAGCCTGGATTTGGCAACCCAATACGGGTTAAAAGATCAAATCAGCGAAGCCAATCTAAAACTATCAGAATTGCATGAGGCCAAGGGGGATTTGGCAATGGCCTATGATTATTATAAAGCGCATATCATTTATCGGGATAGTGTGGTCAATTTGGAAAATGTTCAGAAAGCCGCTGATACACGTACCAACTTTGAGGTTGCCCAAAAGGAAATCGCGTTGGATTTATCAGAACAACGGGAAAAAAATCAGCGGAACATATCCATAGGTATTGGTGCGGTCCTATTCTTGATCGGGATCTTGGCCGTAGGCCTGTTTCGGCGCAATACATTTATTCGTAAAACAAAACAGATCATTGAAGAGGAACGGGATCGCTCGGATAACCTATTGCTTAACATCCTGCCCGAGGAAACGGCAGCCGAACTTAAAGCCAACGGAGCTGTCAAAGCAAAAAGATATGAGTCCGTCACCGTGCTCTTTACCGACTTTAAGGGCTTTACCAGTTATTCCGAAAAACTCTCCCCTGAGGTTTTGGTAGAGACCATAAGCTTTTACTTCTCCAAATTCGATGCGATCATTGAAAAGTATGGCCTTGAAAAAATAAAGACCATAGGCGATGCATATATGTGTGCCGGGGGTTTGCATGACCAAACCAAAGACCATGCGCACCGTATGGTGATGGCTGCTTTCGAAATTGCCTCCTGTGTCGAAG
>JAHHKH010000351.1 GCA_018679695.1 Maribacter sp. | reverse complement strand
GTTGTCTTATCCACACAATTTTCAAGAGGGCCGCAAGGATCATAGTCGAATATCAACTTCTTGTTTTCGCGAATTGAATACGAAAAACCCCATGTTTCATTTTCACTGACCAAGACAAGTTCAGCTATGCCTTTCAAACCCGAATACTGATCATCCAAAGGTTGTGCGCCCCAATAGTCAAAAGTAATATCCAATCGATTCCCGTCAATTTCATAGGTTCCCAAATACTTTTGGCTATAGGCCAGGATACTACCTGTATCGATATTTCTAATAAAGCTCCCGTATTCAAAGGACCGATCTACATTGAAAATGTATTGTGCTACATGTTCAAAACCTTCATTTTGAACACTTGGAATAGCACCAATTCCCAATTCAAAGGAATTTTCCCAGAGGCCAATTAAATTAGGGTCTATTTTAGTATCGCTGTCCTTAGAACAGGATAAGAAAGAAATCAATACGAGGATCAATCCCATATTTTTCATTTCAATGACTTTGTATCTGTTTCCAAGATGGTTAAAGCGGTGAAGAGTTGCGTCAAAATTGGCTACAATGGTCCGGCAGGTATGTCATGTAATATTCTATATGAGCTGAGGCATTCGTCACTCCAATTCATTATCGATCAACTCCAAAATAGCGTTTAGATCTTGCATTAATGGCTCATAATGTGCTTTTTCGGTAGCGTGACTTGTGAGTATGAACATCAGCATATTATTCTCGAATGCTATTGAATTCAATAATTTCAAGTTGCTATTATGGTTTTCCTTCGCTGGCGCGCCTAAATCTTGCGTTACCCCGGCTTGGTCAAATATTGTTCTTAAACTGTTTTCGTTGCTCCGAAATAGTTCAAAGATCTTTTCCCTGCGCATTCCAAGGTCGTTTTCTTGCCTGGAAACTTGCTCTAGGGTCGAAATCCAATTCGTTAATTGTATTCTTAACCCGGCATTTGAAATGTCTTTTAAACTACCGGAGTTTATCATTTCGTTCAACAGTGAATTGTTCGGGTTAAAGGAAATGTCATTCACAAATGTATTGAACAATAATTGGGAAAACTGGATTTCCGTAGGGGGTTCATTGGAATGGGTTATGTAGTCCAATATTTGTTTCGCTCCGCTAAAATTTTCCTGATTTACTTTGATCAATTCACTTAATTTCAGCTTGCTTATTTGAAATTCTTCCTTTAAGCCATTTAAATAGATCTGCTCTTTTTCCTCGATAACACGATTTTGATTGCTGTTATTGATGGCAAGCGCAATTAAAATTCCGATCACAACAAGTACGATTTCCCCTATCGCGTAAATTAGATATTTGGAAAATTTATTTTCTTTCAGCAGTTGCTGTCGTATGCGTCTAAAAAACTTGATCATAATGGATTTTGTTTAGGCTTCCGTAGGTGGGAGGCGATGATCTAAAGTTAAGGATTTAAGGCTGCTACGCCAAAGGCAGGTAAACTCGAAGGTAGGTTCTAGGTTATGAGGATAAACGCAGTTATTAAACTTCTTCACTGTGATTGGCCTGGAGTCTAGAGTCCAAGAATATCATTCCTATATATTCGCCAATTAATTTCTTGATGTGACAAATTCGTGGTACAAATCTGATATGCAAAATCGGATAGGATTAATGCAATTGCCAGTACTATGTGTAACATTTGTTGTTAATCATTATCTTTTCATTATAGATAATTCACTTAATAACCAAATGAAAACTCACCTGTTCATTTTCAAAACAATCATTGGTAAAGAATTAAAATGTATTGTACTTCATAGTCTTTTTTTCTTGATTATTCTAAACTCATTTTTTTTAAAAGCCCAGAGTTTAAACAAAGAAGAAATTATTGCCGATTTAAAACAAATGGTTGCTATTATTGAATCGACACATGCAGATCCATACTATTTTGGAGGAGGGAAGTTAGTATTTCACAGAAGGTTTCAGGAATTGCTGATTTCAATTCCAGATCAAGGTATGTCAATCAACAATTTCGCCGAGATGATCCAACCTTTTTTGGCGAAAATAGGAGATGGTCATACGTATGTTATACCTCCAAATTGGTATTCGGACCAAAGCTTAGGATTACCATTGGATTTGAAAGTAATAGAAAAAGAGATATATGTATC
>JAHHKH010000332.1 GCA_018679695.1 Maribacter sp. | reverse complement strand
GAAAAAGACAAAATGTAGTATTGGATAAATTGCAGTATAAATTTTAGACTTCACTATTTCTGAAAAAATTGTCGGCCTAAAGAGTCAAGACAACAATTGTTCGCTCATTCATGGTTTTGACAAAGAGGTGATTAAACTAATCATTTCAGACCTTGGTTTGTATCAAATACTTGATAAACGAAGCTCCACAACGAATTAATGAACGACTGGTCGAAATGGAAGTTTTTAATACAAGAAATAGGGTAACTTAAAAATTGAATTGTGTTTTAAAGAACCTATGCAAGTCGTCTGTCTACAAGAAGAAGCCTTTTATGCCTTATTCACGAAGGTTATCGAACATGTCGAATCTAAAAGGCAAGACACGCTCGACAGATGGATAGATGGTGAGGAGGCCATGTCCATTTTACGGATCAAGTCGACCACTACACTCCAAAAGCTGAGGGACGAGGGTAAAATAAGGTTCTCCCAGCCCCAAAAGAAAATCATACTTTACGATAGGGAATCGATTATGGAATATATCGAAAAACACGCCCGAGAAACTTTTTGACTATGGAAGAAGATATCAAAGTAGATGAAGCTTTTAAAAAATCCTTTAACTTGGGCTACCGAGTTGCAGCCGAACTAAATCTCAAAGTTCCCTTGCTTCAGAACCAAGAAAAAATTATGCCCAAAAACCCTATGCATTTGGGTATGCAACAGTTTATTGACGAAGCTAGTCTTTCCCAAAGCAAAAAACTGGATAATTCTTTAGAACAAAACAACGCAGATAGTGTTAAAAAGAAAAAGGGCAAATCCCATGGTAGAGGGCCGAGCTTGTAATTGCCAGAAAATCTGGTAAAAATCAATGTATTGCCGAACAGTAAATTTCCATAACCTCTAGAATTTCCTGACAGGTATATTCATCCACTAACGATAAATCAAATTCACTAGCGAAATTACATAAGAGTAATTGGAGTTCGTCAATAGTATCCTCCTCCAATCCACTAGCACAAGGTTCATAAATTTTATAGGCAAGAGACCTGCCAAATTCTTCATCGAATTTCTGTTCTGAATAGTTATCACAATCACCTAAAAAATTCTCTAAATAGCATATATATTTCCGGTTCACACACCAAAAAAATAAAGCGGTAAGCTCTTCCTTGTCCAGATTGTTTTTAAATTGCTGTAGCCTTTCCAATAGGGCAAGTTCAATATCATAAGGCAGGTCAAATCCATAATAGTTGACATTTTCGAACAAGTCGGTAATAACCCTATTATTTGATTGCAGTCCGAAGGAAAATTCCATAAACAATTTACGGAGCACTATCTTTTTGAAATAGGCTACCGTGGCCAAATTTACCTCTTCTGTGATGAACATTTTGTCGCTGATACTGATCAAGGTGCTATAAATTTTCTTGCTAATGGATATTCGAATCTGGGGATTACCCAAAGATACCGAGTAAAGAATTTAGCGAACAAGGTAATACTGATTTTAACTTCTACTATTTATATTCCCAAGCCCATACGGAAGTCGCACAAACCTTCCACTCCAATCCTCCCCTAGCGGACACGCTTCGCCGGTCCGCCTGGGAAGTCTCTCCGTTACAGTTTTAAACGACACCCTCAGAGCCACGCGAAAGCAAAAGCGGCGAAAAACCGCTTTACCTTTCTTCTCCCTACCCACAAAAAACTTTAATCCTTCCGTATTTCTTCCCGTTTTTTAAACACCATATTAGACCATGTTATTTTTATGCCTGTACCTATTTATATTGATATGGCTCTATATGAAATAACGAGTTAAATAACTGATTATAAGTTAGTTGAAATCAAATATGATTATTTATATTTATCCGTGAAACGGATAGCGAGGTGCATTCTAAGTTACTTAGAATTGTCTACTTCTGGCGAAGTGTTTAGCTTAAAAAACAACGAAAATGGAACAACGGAAAAGAGGTCGAAAACGATTGGGAAACAAGAAGCGATACCATAACGTAATGCTGCGGTTCAACGATATGGAATATCAAAAACTGAGAAAGATCTGCGAATCCTATAACTTGGATATAGAACAAAGAGGAACGATAAGTCCGTTGCTAAGGAGACTGGTTTTGCGGCAAGAGGCCGAAGAAAAAGATAGGCTCCCCGACATCTCAAACCTTGCCTACCATATCAACAAAATCGGAAACAACATCAACCAACTTGTAAAGATTGCGCACCATAAAAATCTGAGGAGTCCGAACAGTAGTTTACAAAACGAGATACAAAAGACGAACGAATTGCTTTACGCACTTTTGAAAATTACGATGGAAGAAAAACCAGCATGATAGCAAAGATCATTTACGGCCAAACCTGTACCGGAACATTGAACTATGTCTTCGGAAAGGAAGGTATGCAAATTCTCGGCTATGGCAATACATTTTCACAAAACATATCGCCAAAATTCTTCGGGAGTGTGCTGTATTTTCAGGGACAGCGCAACGCCACCAAGAACCGGTATGCCCATATAAGTTTGAACCTTCCCCATGGCGAACATTTGGACGATAGGGCTTTCTATAAAATCTCCGAGGAGTATATGGAAAATATGGGCTTTGGAAATCAACCCTATGTAGTGGTGCGCCACAACGATACCAAGCACGAACATGTTCATATTATAACCACTACAGTAAAGGAAGACGGAAAAGTACTCGGAATCTTCAATAGCCATAAAAGGAGTATGGCGATACGGCAACACCTCGAAAAAAAGTACGGACTTACACCTGCACCGACCAAAAAACAGAAAAGCCAACTACCGATATACCGATTACCGGAAAAACAGTTCGGAATGGAAGCGGAAAAGGGAACGAAGTACTATCTACAGGATGTCCTGAACAGCATTAACCAAAAATACAAGGTGCGCAGTTTTGATGAGCTTGCACGGTTGGTAAAACCTTATCATATAGAAATAAGAACCACAAAGAACAAAACGGGAAGGATAGGGGTCGCCTATGGCCTAAATAACCAAAATGGATATAAAACCCGATTTATTAATGGCTCCGAAGTGCATAGAGGGTTGAGCGGCCCGAAACTTCAAAAGGTATTCGATATCCATTCAAAATCTAAGCTGTTGCCAATGTACCGGAAACGCCTCTTGAAGCAAATAGAGACCACTTACGACCTATTCCAGACCATCAGTCCGCATAATCTCGAAGACGTGCTAAAGGAATATCAGGACATAGACATCAAACTGGACATAAAGGAGGATGTTATAGAGGGATATACCATCTTCGATAGATCACGATATGTGTTCAAGGCATGGGAACTTAGCAAAAATATACGGATGCAGAACTGTTTGGAAATTTTTGGTAAAGGCGATGTCTTCACACAAATTGACACCGAGAGCAAGCAGTTCAAATTGGAAGTCCAAAAAACAATAAAAGAGGCATTGATGAAATCTTATCTGAACTCCCCGAAGCAGAACGGGTTGCTATCGGAACATATCAGGAATATGAAGTACAAGGATATCGTTCCGAACTTGCTGGCCTCGGGAAGGCATCAATTCTTGGAACATTATGTTTCACGGAATCAAAAGGCGGAGTTCAGGAAATCGGTGGAAAAGACCTTTCCCATTGTCAGGGAAAGATTGTACAAACTGGAAACCAAAAAGGAAAAGGAAACCTTGGAGAAAAAGTTCAAGCTCATAGGCAAGGTATTGGAGAAAGGTATTTTCAATGTCGGCACGGAACAGGGAAGTATCCTACTTTTGTTCCAAGCTTTGGGTGTGAAGTATAGTGACAATCAATTGTCCTTTACCCAATCAAACAAGCATACCGTACCCTTGAAATTGGGTAATCTACCTTATCCCGAGAACATGGAGAACTATGTGTCCACGGGATTTGTCCGTCAAAACCATTTGATGCTAGAAATGTTGACGGAACAATCTTCTGAAAATAGCCCCAAGCTGACGGCATCTACTATATTCCTGCCTGTAATATTCCCTAAGCTCTATGAACTAATGAACCCCGATTACAAAAAGCAGTATGAAAGAGTCGCCTTGGGTTCTTATGTAAAAAATGTGGAACGGATGCACGTACCTTTTGAAAAATCCCCGAAAGACTATATCGCCCTTTTCAATGCCAAGGGGTTCTACTTTGTAACAGGAGAAAAAGGGTTCGAAGTCAAATCAATTTATACGGACAACAAAACAAGTTGCCCGTTGCCAAAACGGACGGGTCAGTATTTGAATTCAATCCCTGATTTGACAACGATTCTAAAACAACAACACATCATTCTTCAAAACTTGGTCGGACAAAAAAGGGACAATCTGAAAAATCTATGGGCGGGACATTTGATGGAAAGGGGGCTATATGACAAAGTAGCTTTTATGCTAACCGCTGAAAAAGTGTATCCGAACCTGCACCGTGAAATTTTGCAGCACCATATGGACAATGGGCTTCGTAAAAGTCTGAACGAGGTAACGGTACGGGCGACAAATTTCCGACAAAACCGCGCGTTAAGAAAAGGCGTTTATGCCCTTGGCACCCTGTTGGGAGGCAGTAGCTATAAAGAAGAGGAACCATTCAATGGCTTCAAGGATGAGCTGACCGACTACTCAAAATTTAAGAAGAGTAAAGGAATTACATTGTAATCCTAAAAAAATTTGATATTTATTCATAGTTCTGAAAATCATTGATTTTATAAAACAATACAATTCGAAGGATAGCCAATCCAAAACAAATACTTGTTTTCAGTTTGAATAAAAAACTACCCAACAATCCTCCTCTCAACGGCAAATGGCTGTTCATAATGTCGCTTTCCAGTGGCATTATATAAGGCGTTGGCCAACGCACCGAAAATAGGTGGAAAGGGTGGTTCTCCCATACCGGTCGGGGCTATTTCGTTTTGCACAAAATGCACATCTATTCCTTTGGGAGCATCTGCCATTCGAATCATTTGATATTGGTCAAAATTCTTCTTTTGGGGCACACCATCCTTAAAGGTCAATTCCCCATATAAGGCATTGCCAATGCCATCGATTATGGCACCCTCTGCCATGTTTTTAGCTGCATCCGGGTTTACCACTATTCCGCAATCAATGGCACAGCATACGTTTTGTACGACGGGCGTACCGTTCTCCATGGTCATATCCAAAACATGGGCAGCGTATGAATTATGACAAAAATAGGCCGATACACCCCTATGGACATTGGCTTTTTTCGTTCCCCAAACTGCTTTTTCTCGAAGCAATTCCAAAACTCCCGCGTAACGTTCGGCATCATAATCATTCCGTTCTCCCACGGGGTCTTCCTTCGCTTGCTTTAGAAGTTCCAATCGGAACTCGATGGGGTCCTTGCCCATTGTTTCTGCCAATTCATCCAAGAATGCTTGTTCCGCCCCGGCCATGAAATTGGAGCGAGGTGCGCGGAATGCCCCTATGGTAATATTGCTGTCAACGGCCCATTCCTCTGCCATATAATTTGCAATGGCCCCGGCCGGAAAACGATCGGCGAACAACGGACTTTCAGGAATACCACCTGCTTTCACATGTAAGGCCGTCAAATTGTTGTTTTCATCCAAGGCTGCACGGTAGGTCGCATGATAGGTAGGGCGATAAATTCCATTGGTCATATCATCCTCTCGGGTATAGATCAACTTTACCGGTGCCTGGACTTTTTGTGATATTAAGGCCGCTTCAACCACATAATGTGCATAGGCCTTACGACCAAATCCACCTCCCATACGTGGGATTTCCATTTCAATATTCTCAGCGGGAATTCCCAGGCTGGCAGCAATTGTAGGAACAATCAAGGATGGTATCTGAATTGGCGCAGCAATCTTCACTTTATTGCCAACGACATGGGCAAAAGCGTTCAACGGCTCCATGGAATTATGCGCAAGGTAAGGTGCTGAATAACTTCTTTCTATAATTTTGGTGGCTTTCTTGAAAGCTGCCTCAGGATTTCCATCTTTACGAACCAGCTTTCCTTCTTTAGCGGCCAATTCTTCAATTTTGGCCATATGCCAATCTGTGGATTCGAAACCAGCCGGAATATTTATTGTCTCTTTTCCTCTAAATCCATTGATGGTTTCGGTATAGGCAGTAATGGGCTTCCATTCCACTTTTAATTGTTTTTTGGCCTGCATCACTTCCCATGTGGAGTTGCCGACTATTGCCACCAATTCGGGAAAGGCATTGGTATCGAACCCGCCTTTTTCAAATCCATCCTTAAAACTTTTGATCCTTACAACATCCTTGATGCCAGGCATGGCTTTAGCGGCTGTACCGTCAACGGATTCCAAGGTCATACCGAAAGCGGGAGGATGTTCGATCATCGCGATTAGCATACCCTCTTTTTGATAGTCGGATCCGAACATGGATTGGCCTGTGACAATTCCTTTGGCATCTACATTTTTTCTCGACTCACCAATAATAGTAAAGTCCTTTACTTCTTTTAATTTCACCTCTTCAGGTATGGGCAACTGTGAAGCTATTGAAGCCATTTCCCCATAACCCGCGGATTGCTTACTTGCTTCATGTTGTAGTAGACCTCCTTTGGCTGTGATTTCTTCCAGGGCTACTTGCCAAGATTGGGCCGCCGCTTCCCGCAGCATCTCTCGGGCCGTTGCACCTGCCATGCGAAGGGGTTCCCATCTTCTTCTAATTCCCTGACTACCACCGGTGAACTGGAAGCCATATTTTTCTGGGTGATAGGGAGCTTGTGCAACGATTACGTTTTTCCAATCCACATCCAATTCCTCTGCGATCAACATGGGCATGGAGGTTCTGATATTTTGTCCGAATTCAGGATTTGGGGTATATATGGTTACCAAGCCATTGTCTCCAATTTTCAGGTAGGCGTTTATCTCGAACCATTCTTTCGGCATTTCAACAGTCGCCATTTCTTCGGCTTTTTCAGGTTTACAGGCATTGAAGATATTAAAGCCGAGAACAAGTCCGCCACTGGCCAAACTGGTGTTCTTGATAAAGGCGCGACGTCCGATTTTTGTTTTTATGAGTGTCATTGATTTTGCTTTAAGAATTGGTGCTTTCAGCAGCTAGTTGAACGGCTTTTTTTATTCTGGTATATGTCCCACATCGGCAGATGTTGCCGTTCATGGCCATCTCGATCTCCGAATCGGAAGGATTGGGATTGTTATCCAACAGGGCTGCTGCGGTCATAATTTGACCAGGTTGACAATACCCGCATTGCGGTACATCGACCTCAAGCCAAGCCTTTTGAACGGGGTGGTCCGCGTTTTCAGAAAGTCCCTCAATCGTAGTGATTTCTTGATTGCCCACGGCAGATACGGTAAGCACACACGCCCTAACCGCTATCCCACCTAAATGAATGGCGCAAGAACCACATTGTGCGATTCCACAGCCATATTTTGTTCCGACCAGATTTAGGTGGTCACGCAGCACCCATAGCATGGGTGTATTGGGATCTACGTCAACTTCTTTTGTTTCTCCGTTGATATTTAATTTAAATGTAGCCATGATTCAAGTGATTTGTTTGAAATTATGAAATTTTTTGATCAAAAAGGAATGTAAAATTCAGATACAAGGATTTATATGTGTTAAAGTTTGGCATTCCTTTTATTTTGGGGTACTTATTTTGAGTTCATTTAACCATGATTTTACCTGCAACTTGGCGTCCTTTCTTCTTTTACCTTTAATGGCCAGAAAAATTCCGTCCCTTTCACTGCCTCCTTTTATGGAAAACCCTTTAAGAACAGTACTCTCAGGACAAAGTTCCTTGACCTTTTTAAAGCTATTGCCCAAACCATAACCCCCATGGGTGTTAAAGGGGATAACAGTCTTTCCCGACAAGTCATTTTCAGCTAAGAAACTTTTCATGGGTGGGGGAAGTTGCATGCCCCACGTTGGAAATCCCAGGAAAATGATATCGTATTTGTCCATGTCAACTTTAGTTTTTAAGGCAGGTAAAAACCCAGATTCGTTTTCTTCTGCCACCAGTTTTACAATGGTCTTATATTTTTCAGGATAGGGGTTTTCCAATTCCAGGGCCACCAAATCGCCACCGACTTCTTGATGTATGATTTCGGCGATGGTCTTCGTATTGTTTGTTCGGGATAGATAGACAATTAAAGTCCTCTCTCCAGACACCTGCGATGCTTGCGCGGAATGCATGTGCAAACATGAAGATACGAACAGAAAAAGAATAATTTTATGCATAGGACTTTGTTATTCAAAATTACTTGTCAAATACCCCTTGACTGTAGTTGATACCTTAATTTGAAAGCCTTTTCGATGACATCCAATCGTGCTTTTCTAGGGTCTGGTTTACTTACTGGTGCACCATCGGGTTGTATATCGAGAATCTCGTTTTTTTCAAGGGTGTAAACAGGCCATTTCGGAAGCCCCTTTCCATTAGGATTACCGGTCTTGGCGAAGTTAGCCCAATAGG
>JAHHKH010000327.1 GCA_018679695.1 Maribacter sp. | reverse complement strand
CCCTAACCCCTGCGTTATAGTGGGGTTCTGGATCACCGCCTGCAAGACCCCAACGTTCAGCAGCCTCAGCAAGCATGTACTCTACCTCTGCATAGGTTTGGAAGAACATTGGTGCATCTACCCCAGTAATTATTGATCTGTTGGGCTCCGCATAAGCGTCAGTGTTATCCTCACCGGTCATATCCAAAAGCATCTGGGAATCCAATCCATTAGGAAAACCTTGAAGATCGGCAGGATCTGTACTTCCATCACCTCTTCTAGCAGCTAAAATCGGAAGTCTAGGATCATTACCCCCTTGTAAAAAGTCGATAAAAGTTTTACTCATTCGAGGATTACCATCTGCTAGAAATACTTCACCATTACCATTTTGGTTTATACCTGCGGGTCCAACGGTATGTTGTACATAACAAATATCATCATTGGATTCCATAACGCCGCCAGAAATAGCTTTGGTAGCCCAGGCTTGTGCACCAGCAGGATCAACTTTTATTAGGCGTAAACCAAGACGAAGCATTAAGGAGTTTGCCAACTTCTTCCATTTGGCTTGATCTCCTTGGTATAATAAATCCGCTGCCCCAAATTGAGAAGTTCCTGAGCCCAATGCAGCTGCAGATTCCTCTAACTCCTTCAACATATCGGCATAAATATCGCTCTGGGCATCATATTTGGGCTTGAGTATCCCGGAAATCACGGCCTTACCTGCTTCACTATAAGGTACATCGCCATATAAATCGGTTAGTCTATGAAAGACAATCACCCTTTGGATCCGAACAATGGCCTTCATTTCTTCTGGAGCGCCTTCTTCATCCAATTGCACTAACATATCTTCTATGTTCTTTACAGCATTTCCATAAATCCTATCGATCATAGAAGATGCATAACCCCTATTCCAGGTATATTTGTCCCCATCCCAGTATCCTGCAGTGGTAGCAAAATGCTGCATCATCGTTGAACTATAGATCAGACCAGCCCTCCAATTCTCATATCGCTCACCCGATGTGAACAATTGCGCAGCCGTTAGCTTATTGGCGACGCTTACCTGGTTTGGCTTGGTAGGATCTACATTCAAATCCTCAAAGCCATTATCACATGCACTAAAAACTAATGCAAACAATAAAATATAAATTGATTTTTTCATAATTATTTTTTTTAAAACTTAACGCTTAAATTTAAACCATAACTTCTAGTAGCAGGTACACCGAAATATTCAAGACCTTGAGAGTTGCCAACATTATAGGCAGCCTCTGGGCTTATGTTATCGATACTTCTCATTAAATAGAATAAGTTCTGACCAATTATGGAAATATTTACATTGGTCAAGAAAGTTCGTTCCAAAATCTTACTTGGCAAACTATACCCCAAACTCAATTGTCTGAATTTAATATAATCAGAATCCTCAACAAAATGCTCTGCAATATTATTGATTCTTCCGTAATAAGTTGCCAAATTTTCGGGTGCTATTGTAGTGGTGAATGGCTGATCCGTAGCAGCGTCGATACCTGAAACGACCAATCCGTTCTCACGACCTTCCAAAGTCGCTTTATGCAGCCCGTTACCGTATAATACCGTATTGGTACCTGAAAATATTTGACCTCCAAACTTACCGTCGATCAAAAAGTTTAGGCTAAGATTTTTATAGGTAAATGTATTGGTCCAACCTAAGGTCCATGGAGGAACACCTTCCCCTAAAATCTTTCTTTCACCTTCAACAGCCAATGGAACACCGTCTCCATCAATTTGGTATCTTATGTTACCATTATCATCCCGTTCGTAGGAAACACCAACAATAGTACCATAAGCCTCACCAACGATATGCGTAATTCGCACATTTCTTGAACGAGGCTCATCCAAGTTAACATCGGAATCATCGTCATTCGTTGCAATTACCCTACCTTCATTGAATGCACCGTTAAAATTAGTGCTCCATGAAAAGTCCTCTGTTCTAATTGGCGTAGTATTGATCAAAAATTCAACACCCTTGTTTTCGACCTCTCCTAAATTTGCGCTTGCTCCGCCATAACTAGAGAAAACCGAAGTGGAAACATTAACAATATCATTGGTTGTATTGTTTTTATAAACTGCCAAATCCAAGGACAATCTGTTATTAAAGAAACGCGCATCAAGACCAATTTCCGCCTCACTCTTGCTAAATGGAACCAAATTAGCATTTGGTACCGTGCCACCATTGATACGGCCCAATGGTTGACCCTGGTGCCCTTGATCGAAAATCTGGTAGGTCAAAGCCAATCGGTAAGCATCCTGTGCACCACCTGCAACTTCGGAATAGCCACCCCTTAATTTCAAGAAATTAACAAAATTGGGCATATCTAATGCTTCGGATAAAACCAAACTCGCGTTTACCGAAGGATAAAAATCGTTGTTGGGAGTAGTCTTCCCAGGGAAAGAAAGTGTGGAGAACCAGTCATTTCTTCCAGTAAAGGTAACATAAGCCCAGCCGTCATATGACAATTCAACAGAACCATATAACGAACCAATTTTTCGTTCACTATAAGAACGTCCTCTTGATTGGTTTTCTGTATTTGCAATATCTTCCAATCCGGGAACAATAAATCTTGATCCTCCAAGATTTAACGATTCTTCTTTAATATGGTTGCTATTTGCCCCAACAAAGGCTACGGTAGAAAACTTATCTGTGATATCCTTTTCAAAACCTAGAATCAAATCAGCATCAATCTGATTGTATCTGATTTCTGTCTCATTGATGCTTCCCAATGGTTGATAAGCAGTACCAAATGGAGTAACAGCGGTTCTTTTTATTGTTGAATTATCAACACCCGCACGCGCAGTAAGGTATAACCAATCAACAATATCATAACGAAGTGAGCTCGAAGCGATTATTCTGTTCTTGGTATCCTCATTTCTAAAATTGTATGCGGCAAAATATGGGTTCTGCGAAAAAGTGTTACTTGAATAAGCCCTTTCCGTATTATCCTCATTGGTGCCTGGCTCCATAAACCGTACATCAACATTGGGCGATAAATTCGCTACTGTAAAGTTCGCATTACCAGGTGCATCGGAAAGCCGTGGTCTGTTGTTGACGTTCTCTACAATGTATCTTGCATTAACACTACTGGTTAATTTATCCGCTAATACCGCACTTGAATTCAGAGAAAATGATTTTCTGTTCAATCCTGCATTTGGCATTACATCCTCATTGGTTAAATCAGATGCGGAGAACCTATAGTTCATATTTTCAGAACCACTGGTCAATGCCACCGTATTGATAAAGGTAGTACCAGTCCGGTAAAAATGATCCAAGTTGTTACCTACATAGGAATAAGGTCTTTCAACACCATCCCATTGCACTACGTTAGAACCATCCAATCTAGGCCCCCATGAGGACAAGCCCAAATCAAAAGCTTCGGTCTGGTTAACCGGTTTTCTCGCTCTTGTACCTTGTCCGTAGGTTGTTTGGAAATCGGTCAATGAAGTATCGACCTTATCAAAGGTAACCGAACTACTCACTTCAACTCCTAATCCTTGTTGTCCCTGACCAGATTTTGTAGTCACAATGATTACACCACCTGCAGCCCTAGAACCGTAGAGTGCGGATGCAGCACCACCTTTAAGCACACTTACAGATTCAATGTCATCCGGGTTTAAACTGGATATACCATCACCACCATCTGATCCACCCCATAATCCAGCCGATCCATTATTCTCATTACCAATGGGAATCCCATCAACAATATATAGAGGTTGGTTGTTCCCAGACAATGAACTTGCACCACGAATAACCACTCTACTTGAACCAGCAGCACCCGTTGAGTTTTGTGTAATATTCACACCAGCAATCTTACCTTGTAAGGAATTAATCGCGTTGGTCTGCTTCACTGTGGATATTTCCTCACCTTTTACCTCGGTCAAGGAATACCCCAGCGCTTTGGTCTCTTTTCGAATACCCAAAGCGGTAACAACAACTTCTCCAAGTTGTTCTACATCCTCTTCCAATGTGACATTAATGGAAGATTGGCCCCCAATAGCAATTTCCCTGGTTACAAACCCTAAGGAAGAAAAAACCAATGTCCCTGAAGAATTGGAGACCGTTATCGAATAGTTACCATCAAAATCCGTTGAGGTACCATTCGTTGTTCCCTTTTCAATGACATTAACACTCGGAACGGGCGTACCAAAATTATCGGTTACCGTACCTGTAATGGTTTGTGCAACAGCCCCCTGAATAAAGAGCAAAGCAACAAACAACAATAAATACTTGAATTTTTGATTCATGTGAGTTTAGTTTTGTTATTAATTGTTTGAATCTGTAAATATTAAAATTACCTTAAAAACTATTAAAATAATCTTAATTTACGAAAGTGTAAAAACCATGATGTTTATTGAAAAGTTTTCGACCAACAACGGTGGTGAAAAGCTGAAAGACAGGTTTACGAAAACGTTTGAATGACAATTTAATTAGGATAAATTCAACATAATAAACAATTCAATTAGCCCGAAACTATTTCGTAACATTCAACGCTATTATTTACCCTTTGATTTTTATAACAAACGCACTTTTATCCAGAAGGGATTTTTTTAAATTCCCCGGAATATTTACATCGATTCCCGCTTCGTTATTTGACCAGATCAGTTGTGTATTAGAACCTAGTACGTGGATACTCGCATTCTTGGGAAAGCTTAAATTAGGGAATGTTATTTTGGATGGTAATTTCTCCTGTTCGTTCCCTACCAGATAAATGAGATAAATTGTGCCATCGGCTTTTGAAGTAAGACAGATGTTATCTAATTTATAAGGCTCCATTGCTTTTGTACCATAAATCGCTTCGCTATTGACGGCCATCCAATCCCCTATTTCGCTCAACAACTGATAAGCCCCTTCATCCCATTCACCTTCGGGACTGGGAGCAATGTTCAACAATAGG
>JAHHKH010000319.1 GCA_018679695.1 Maribacter sp. | reverse complement strand
ATTGCCACTAAACTTAAGGAACCCATCAATAACATAAAAGTTAAACTGTTAAGGGCAAAAAAATTACTGGCGGAAATTATCAAGAATAATAATTGAGCGATTCTAATTCGTGTTGTACCAAGCTAATTAAGGAGTGCTTTAAGTCTTTTTCCGTCTAGAATAGCGACTCAATTTTGTTCGTATATTTGTCAAAAATTGAAGAATGAGCATAACGAGTATAGTACCGCCTAAAGGAAAGCCAAATTGGCTAAGGGTTAAACTTCCAACCGGAAAGAAATACACCCAACTAAGAGGATTGGTAGACAAATACGATTTACATACCATATGTACTTCAGGGAGTTGTCCGAATATGGGTGAATGTTGGGGTGAAGGTACAGCGACCTTCATGATACTTGGGAACATCTGCACCCGTTCCTGTGGATTTTGTGGTGTTAAAACGGGTCGACCATCAGCGGTTGATTGGGCAGAGCCTGAAAAAGTAGCAAGATCTATTAAAATCATGGGAATCAAACACGCTGTGATTACTTCGGTGGATCGTGATGATTTGAAGGATATGGGTTCAATAATCTGGTCAGAAACCGTAAAGGCAATACGCAGAATGAACCCTTCAACAACACTGGAAACACTTATTCCTGATTTTCAAGGTATTGAAAGGCATTTAGATCGCATAATTGAGGTAAAGCCAGAAGTAGTCTCACATAACATGGAAACGGTCAAAAGACTTACTAGGGAAGTTCGTATACAGGCCAAATATGAAAGAAGTCTGGAGGTGTTAAGGTATTTAAGCAAAAGTGGAGTAAACCGCACAAAATCAGGAATTATGCTGGGCCTTGGGGAACTTGAGGAAGAAGTCCTCGAAACAATGGAAGATCTGAGAAAGGTGAACGTAGATGTGGTGACAATTGGTCAATACCTGCAACCCTCAAAGAAACATTTACCTGTAAAAGAATTCATTCTTCCCGAGCAGTTTGAAAAATATGAAGAAGAAGGGCTTAAAATGGGTTTTAGACATGTGGAAAGTGGCGCATTGGTAAGATCTTCATACAAGGCGCACAAACATATAGCATAAGTACTTATCATTTGATGTAATATCATATTTGTCAACATTCACGAAAATAGGAAGTTTCCAATGGTTTCTTTACGTCTGACTACTGAAATCGATGACAATTGAACTCGGATCCGTATACCATAATAGATTAATAATTGATGTAATTTATTAAGTATAAAGAAAAGCGGCTTTTCAAGAAATTAGTAATATTTTTGAGATGGAAACCCAAAATGAACATAAAACATACTTTTTTATACGAAAGACCTTATAGTATCCCTAATTATAAACAATAGTTGCCATTCTTGAACGTTTGAATCTCAGAGAACCTTGGTAATCAAAAAAACCGTCAAGTTTATTGGTTGGTAATATAAAGAATCGGGGAATAGCATGAAAGTATAGATATTATCAACTTATTGATAAAAAGACATTCGTTTGAGCTTAAAAAATACTTATACACGGTTAAAGCAATTGGCCCTTATTATGGTCTTTTTGCACTTTGGGCTAAATGTATACGGACAAGAAATCTCTGTACATGATGATGTCCAGGTATATTTCAATGAAGCTAGAACATTCGGGAATAGAAACCAAATAGACCTGGCCCTTACCACCTTGGATAAAGCGGCTTCCCTTGCTGAAGAAAACAAAGATGTAAAATCATTGATCGACAGCTATCATATGTTCGCCCTATTATACCTAAAACTAGATAAGGTCAACACTACAAAGTTCTATTGGGATAGGGCAAAAGTCTTGCTAAAAGATATTGAATATCCTTATGGGGATGCCATCTACAAGTACATAGAAGCAATATTACTATTCAAGGAAAATCAAAATTTCCAGGCAATTTTTATGCTCAATGAAGCGAGGCAGCTTAACAACGACCGTAACTTCTTTAATAACATATTGCTGGTCGAAGGCAATATTTATTTGAATTTGGAAAAGTATGAAAGTGCCTCCAAGAATTTTAATTCATTAGTTGTAAACACCGATGTTTATGAGAAGGACTATCTGGCGACTAGGGCAAATATCGGGCTTGCACAAACCAATATTAGACTCAATAATCTTGAGGAAGCCTCAAAATTTGCTGAAAGTGCTTTAAAACTGGCCAAGGAAAACGAATTTTTCAAAGAAATAATTGAAAGTAACGAATTGCTGGCCCAATCGTATGAGGGTCTAAATCGCTATAAGGATGCACTTGCTTCAACCAGAAATCTATACGAGGCAAAGGATTCCCTTTTTACATTGGAAAAAATAAAAATTGAAACCAAGACCGCTGACGAAATCCATAGTGAAAATATGGCGAATGAGGTAAAACGCCAAGATAAGCGTATTGAAGAACTAAGTAAATCTGCAAACAGGTCCGAAATAACTGCAATATTAACCTCAGCTTTTCTTATAATTATCTCCTTATTGGCGGTCTCATTATATAGGAACAATCAGATCAAACTAAAGACCAACGATCTTCTGCATACCAAAAATAGTGAATTACAAGCTGCACGTGATGCTGCTGTGAACGCTATGGAAGCCAAAACCAATTTCTTGTCGACAGTTAGCCATGAGCTTAGAACTCCACTCTATGCCGTTACGGGACTCACCCATTTGCTATTGGAAGAAAACCCCAGTGATAATCAAAAAGAACACTTAAAGGCTTTGAAATTCTCAGGGGATTATCTCTTGAATTTCATCAACGATATCTTGCACATAAACAAAATTGATGCCGATAAATTAGAACCCTTGAATATTGAGTTCAATCTTAAAAAGGTATTGAAAGAGGTCATTGATTCCTTGCAACAGAGTGCCAAGGAGAATAATACAGAAATCATATTGGATTATGATGACAACATCCCTTCGCACTTAATGAGTGATCCATTAAAACTTTCCCAAATCTTTATGAACCTTGTTGGCAATGCACTCAAGTTCACTAAAAATGGCGAAGTAAAAGTGATAGCTCAAATGGTGCATAAAGAAGATGAAGACGTAACCCTTTATTTTGAAGTTTTGGACAATGGTATTGGGATTTCGAAAGAGCAACAACAGAAAATCTTTGATGGTTTTGAGCAAGGTTCAATTCAAATAAATAGGGAATATGGTGGTACGGGACTTGGACTCACCATTGTTAAAAGCCTTTTAGGCCTTTTCAACAGCCAGATAAAATTAGAAAGTGACCTAGGTAAGGGCAGTTCGTTCTTTTTTGAATTAAAACTGAAGAGCAAGGACAGTATAGTCGATGATATTCCATTTGAGATTACGCAGAAAGATTATGCTTTTAAAGGACTTCATTTGATGATTGTTGAAGACAACAAAATCAACCAGGTCATTACCAAGAAAATGTTGTCCAAAAAAGATATCACCAGCGATATTGCCAGTAATGGAATGGAGGCCATTGATCTTGCCAAAAACAATGACTATGACGCAATTTTAATGGATATTCATATGCCAGGTATCAGTGGAGAGGAAGCCACTATTGAAATTCGAAAATTCGACAAGATCACTCCAATCATTGCGTTGACCGCAATTTCCCTAGATGATAGTTTGGAAAGTTTTTATGCCGCAGGTTGTAACGATGTAGTGACCAAACCATTCAAGCCCGAGGTATTCTATCAAAAAATAGGTGAAAATATTTTCGAGAATAGTCTAAATGGCACCCCTAAGGTGTAATTGCGTTAACAGCTTTTTCTAAGATCGAGGCCCCATCACCAAGAAATTGATGCTTGACAGAAATATAAAATAGATTTTTTACTTTGCCCTTCAAGCGAACAAAATCTTTTTCAGTTGTTAGAACATATTCTTTGGTATTGAAAAGTTGAATTTCAGTAGAGGAGAAAAAATGATGGTCCTTAAATTGCAAATGCTCAACTTGTATTCCTTTATTATCCAAATAATCGACTAAAGGTTTTGGACTCGCAATCCCGGTTACCAAGGTAATATGCTTACCTATAAGATCGTTAAGTACCATTGATGCATTTTTACCTCTTAAATTTTCATTATAACTTAAAGAACTGAATAATACAGCTTGTTGTGATTTTGGATTTAGGGTCCTAATAATCTCATTTTGTTTCTCCTCACCCAATTGATCAGGACATTTGGTAACAACAATTATGTCGGCACGTTTGGCCTCCTTTTTACTATCTCTTAGATTGCCGGTTGGTAAATACCAATCATTTATGTACAGATTATCATATGCAGTAAGTAGAATTGAAAAGTCCGGTCTTACTTTTCGATGCTGAAAGGCATCGTCCAATAGGATAATATCGGGTGCTATACTTTTTTGCAACTTCTGAATTCCATTTCTTCTATCTTTATCAACAGCGACCGATATATCGGGGTGTTTAGAAAATATTTGCAGGGGTTCATCCCCAACGTCCTCGACCTGACTTTCTTGATTTGTTAAAGTATATCCCGTGGATTTGCGCCTATATCCCCTACTTAGTACCGCTACTTTCTTTTTTTCCTTAAAATAAGAAACTAAATATTCTATCATTGGGGTTTTACCCGTTCCACCAACGCTCAGGTTGCCAACGCATATAATAGGTGTTTCGAAAGAACTACTTTTAAATAGTCCAATATCAAATAAGTAATTACGCAGGTGAACCACTAAGGCATAAATCAAAGAAATTGGAAAGGCTATTTTTCTAAGGAGTTGCATTAGAACGAAAATATAATATTTTATCTTTGACTACCTTATAAAACTTGAAAATGATAGTAAAAGAAGTTACAGCTGTATTGGAAGAATTGGCTCCTTTGGCATATGCGGAGGATTTTGATAATGTTGGGCTTTTAACAGGCAGCTATTCGCAAGAAGTTTCGGGAATTCTGGTAACCTTGGATACATTGGAAAATGTAGTTGATGAAGCTATTACCAATAATTGTAACCTCATTGTTAGTTTTCATCCTATCATATTCAAAGGACTAAAGAAGCTTACCGGTGCAACCTATGTAGAGCGTGTTGTAATCAAGGCTATTCAGAATAAAATTGCAATATACTGTATGCATACGGCATTGGATAATGTACAATACGGAGTCAATACAAAAATTTGTGAGGTATTGGGAGTATTTAATTCCAAAATTTTGATACCACAAAAAAACAGCATTAAAAAATTAACGACTTATGTACCTGTTGATTCTGCTGAACTACTGAAAAATGCTCTTTTTGAAGCTGGTGCGGGTAATATCGGAAACTATAGCAATTGTAGTTTCACCATCGAGGGAATGGGATCTTTTAAGGCAGATAAGGATGCCAATCCAACAATCGGAAAAATCGATGAAACCCATCTTGGGACAGAAGCACAGATTAATATCACATTTTCTGCGTCTGTTGAAAAAAAAGTTATGAATGCACTTTTTAAGAACCATCCTTATGAGGAAGTGGCTTATGAAGTCATTACACTTGAAAATACCCATCAAAAGATAGGTATGGGTAGGGTCGGCACTTTAAAAAAGCCAATGGGTGAAGCCGACTTTTTGAAATTTTTACAAAAAAGAATGAATGCAAGAGGTATTCGGCATTCCAAATTACTAAATAAGAATATTGAAAAAGTTGCTGTTTTGGGAGGAAGTGGGGCATTTGCCATTAATGCCGCCAAAGCCTCCGGGGCCGACATTTTCATAACTGCAGACGTAAAATACCACCAGTTTTATGAAGCTGAAAGTAAAATTGTCATTGCAGATATTGGACACTTTGAAACAGAACAGTTTACAAAAGACCTTTTAGTTGATTATCTTACAAAAAAAATTCCTAATTTTGCAATCCGTTTATCGGAAAGTAGAACAAATCCTATCAAGTATTTATAAGTATGGCAAAAAAGGCAGAAATAACCGTTGAAGACAAGTTAAGAGCATTGTATGATTTGCAGTTAATTGATTCAAGGGTTGATGAAATACGCAATGTAAGGGGAGAATTACCTTTGGAAGTTGAGGATCTTGAAGATGATGTTTTAGGTCTTAAAACTAGATTGGACAAGCTTAAAACCGATGTTGAGACGATTAACTTCGAAATCACTGCAAAAAAGAATTTGATTGAAGAATCAAAGGGCTTAATAAAAAAATATACTGAACAGCAAAAAAATGTTCGTAACAGCAGGGAGTTCAACTCAATTAGTAAGGAATTGGAATTCCAGGAATTGGAAATCGAACTAGCGGAAAAGAACATAAAGGAATTCAAAGCCCAAATAGAGCAAAAAAAAGAGGTTATTTCCGAAACCAAGGAAAAATTAAGCGAAAGGGAATCCCACTTGAAACACAAGAAAAGTGAGTTGGATGCAATTTTGGCTGAAACCGAGAAAGAAGAGAAAGCGCTTTTGAGCAAATCCACTGAATACCAGGAACAAATCGAAGAACGTTTGGTGAAAGCCTATGCAAGGATTAGAAATAATGTAAAAAATGGGCTTGCTGTTGTTCCTATTGAAAGAGGTGCCTCAGGAGGTTCATTCTTTACAATACCACCTCAGGTTCAAGTTGAGATTGCCTCGAGAAAAAAAATCATTACCGATGAACATAGCGGTAGAATTTTGGTTGACCCGACGTTAGCCGAGGAAGAACAAGAAAAAATGGAAAAATTGTTCGCTAAGATATAACAAAGCTTTATTGTAGATTAAGGCCATATACTCGGGTATATGGCTTTTTTTATCTATATTATTTGACCAATTAAGTCCTTATTATGAATAATAGTAGAACGCCTTTAGCCCTATTGTTTATGCTATTCTTAACTTATGTGGGTTCAGCCCAAGATCTAAAAAAGCATCAATGGCAAAACCGCATTATTCTTTTGAAAGATATTCACTTTGATTCGGTTAAATTGCAAAATCAACTAAATCTTTTGCTTTCAACTAATGAAAAACTCAAGGATAGGGATTTGTTGGTTTTTATAGTAACCGATAAATCTGTTTATGACGATTCAAAAAAGAAGACTGATTTAAATTCGTCTGCCATTATTAAAAAATATGATATGGCGGATTTTAACGGCCTTCTGCTCATTGGAAAGGATGGAGGGGTGAAGTTTAGAAAAGGCTTTATTGTAAATCCAAAGACCATTTATGATTTAGTCGATGGCATGCCAATGCGTAAAACAGAAATGAAATCTAAGGGCAAGCACTAGAGCAGACTTAAAATAAGCTGTTCTACCTCATCACTATCCCATTTTTGTTCAATATCGGGAAGCTCCATTACCGTTTCCATAATCTTTTCTTGCTTATCCCCAATGGACAGCGCCTCTGCATAGGGCCTATAGGAAAAGGTAACCCTTGAATAAAGTGGAATCCACTTGTCGGGATGTTGATCTGCAAACCTTTTTTCTATCTTTTTTTGAAGTAAAAATTTGGGGTCGGCGGTTTTACTGCTCATCTCAATAAAATTGCGATAACTCAGTTCTGCAATCGCATCTGCATTGGGTTTGCGTTGCGTTTGATAGTGTTGAAAAATGGCCTCCCAATCATCAACCTGTTTTTTGATTATCTCATTAAGAACAAAGATATCTTCAAAACCGGCATTCATACCTTGTCCGTAAAATGGCACAATGGCATGTGCTGCATCACCAACTAATGCTACCTTATCCCAGTAGGTCCAAGGGTAACATTTCATGGTCACCATCGCACTAGTGGGATTTTTAAAAAAGTCTTCGGCCAGATTTTCGATTTCGTGGTTTACACTAGGAAAGTTCGTACTGAAAAAGTGCTTGGCCTGTTCTTTGGTTTTAATACTTTCAAAGGAATTGGGACCTTCAAAAGGCATAAATAAAGTACAGGTAAAAGTGCCATCAATATTGGGCATGGCAATGAACATAAATCGCCCTCTCGGCCAAATATGGAAAGCATTCGGCGCTAACTTATGGCTGCCATCCGCATTCGCGGGAATCGTCAATTCCTTATAGCCAACATCGAGAAAGTCTTGAGAATAATCAAACCGACTTCGACGCTGCATTTTATGCCGAACTCTTGAAAATGCCCCGTCGCAACCAAATATCAAATCATACGAATACTCTTTCCACTCCCCTTTTTCGGAAGCTCCAGTATGTAATTTAGCCTCTGGCAGATCAACATCCCAGACTTTTTCCTCAAATTTGAATTCAACACCAGCATTCTCCGCTAGGTCAATCATTTTTCTGTTCAATACACCTCTTGAAATAGACCAAATTGCCTCGCCAGCTTTTCCGTAATTCTGAAAATACATGGGCTTCCCAATAACATGTAAAGCACGTTTTTCCATGGGAATTGCTATTTTTTTTACTTCATCCTCGATACCTATTTCACTCAATGCCCTCCATCCTCTATTGCTCATCGCCAGATTTATCGAACGACCCGAGAATTCAATCGTTCGAATATCAGGTCTTCGGTCAAAAACTGTGATGGTATGCCCAAGTCTTCGTAAGTAAATGGCCAATAGCGAACCTACCAAACCCGATCCTACAATTGCAATGTTCTTTGATGTTTGCTTCATAATTATTTCATTGGGAATAATCAAGGGGTTGTCCGTAAATGTACTAAAATAAACAGCATCGTTAAATTGAAACTATTGGTCATTCTCTCATCTATATAATGGTTGGTCAGTGCTATACTATTGAGCTAAAAGACGTCCAAAAAGATAATTTTATACGTATATACTATACATTCCGCTTCGGCGTCTATATATATCTTAAAAAAAAGTCCTTCGCATAAAAAATGCGAAGGACTTTTTCATTTTGAACGGCATTATCCTATTCTAAAATTCCATCAACTATTCCATATTCTATCGATTCTTGTGCATTCATCCAATAGTCCCTATCAAAATCGCGCATTACCGTTTCATAGTCCTGACCACAGTTTTCAGCCAACAATTTGGCACTCAATTCTTTAGTTTTTATTATCTCCTTGGCCTGTATTTCGATATTCGATGCCTGTCCCCTAGCTCCTCCGCTGGGCTGATGAATCATGACTTGGGCATGAGGCTGTATAAATCGTCTTCCTTTTTTGCCCACTGAAAGCAAAATTGAGCCCATAGAAGCAGCTAAACCCGTACAAATTGTAGAAACAGGACTTTTCAAGGACTTAATCGTATCGTACATTGCAAAACCTGAAGTAACATAACCCCCTGGACTGTTTATAAATAATTGAATCTCTTTGTTATTCTGCATATCTAAATACAACAATCGATCAATAACGTGTTTGGCAGAATCATCATCAACCATTCCCCAAAGAAAAACCTTGCGTTCTTCCAGTAATTTTTCATCTATTGCTTCTTGTACTTTCCCTTTTTTAGAACTCATTTCATTTTAATTTAATTATCAAAACTAAGCATTTTATTAAATATATACTGCTGTACACTGTGTTGTTTTCATTAGCATAGAACTCGATATCTCAATATTGATTGAATCCCTTATCTTTGAACAAACAATACAAAATGAGAACTTATTTACTCCTTATCCTTGTAATTTTTATTTTCGGTTGTAAATCTGAAAAAAAGCAAAACAAACCCATTGTTGAAAAGGAATATTCCTTAGAGGAAAAAGTGGCCTTTGCAAGTGGATTCGAAAATTGGAATAAAGTCAATGAGCTGCAGTTCACCTTCAATGTTGATAGGGACACTTCCCATTTTGAACGCACCTGGATTTGGAAGGTAAGTGAAAACCAGGTTACAGCAATCTCATCAAAGGATACAATAACCTACAATAGGTCAAAAATGGATAGTATCGCTAAGAAAATCAATGGCGGATTCATCAATGACAAATATTGGTTAATAGCCCCATTTAATCTCATTTGGGACAAAGGTAATTATACCCCTGAACATCAAGAGAATGAGATTGCTCCAATAAGTAATAAACCAATGAACAGGTTAACCATCGTTTATGGTACCGAGGGCGGATATACTCCAGGTGATGCCTATGATTTTTACTTTGAGGACGATTATTTGTTGAAGGAATGGGTCTTTAGAAAGGGTAATCAACCTGATGGCTCCTTGACAACAACATGGGAGGATTATACTGAAAAAGGCGGTCTCAAAATTGCCCAAATGCATACAAACGATGAAGGTTTTAAGTTATATTTCACCAATATCAAGGTGATAACCAAATAGGCTTTATTCTAGGAATTCGAGCCTTTCCGTTTTAAGACTGAAGTAGCAATCAAAACTAAACAACCACAACATAGTAATACATAAAAACAACTCACTAGCGAAGAGCTTTTGGCAATAAATCCCAAGATTGGAGGTGCCATAAGAAATCCAGTATAGCCTAATCCTGCAATAAAGGCAACACCTTGTGACGAATCAATTCCTTTGACATTGCCCCCTATTCGAAATAATTCAGGTACCATTACAGAAAAGCCCAAACCACTTAAGGCAAATCCTACAATTGCCAAATATGTTGCTGTGGTTAGCACCAAAACATAGCCAGAAATGGCAATTATCGCACCCAAGGCTACCATTTTAACCGAACCAATCCTGGTACTTATGGCGTCCCCTACGAATCGACCCAAGGTCATGGTTATTTGAAAACCAAGGAATCCTGCACCCCAAAGGGCTTCGGGAGCTAAACTGATTTCCTTTAAATAAAGACCGCTCCAATCTACAATAGCGCCTTCACTCCCCATGGCGATAAAGGAAACAATGCCCAATATCATCAAGGGTTTAAAGAGCTTTAAACTAAAAGGTTCCTTATCCACTGGGGCTGCTTCTACATGAAAATATCTTCTAAAGAATATTGCATTCACCGATAAAACCAAAATGACCGCTATTAGCATATGCAGCGGCGGATTTCCGATAGCGATAATCAGAAAGCTACCTAGCCCCGCCAAAACCCCACCTAGACTGAAAAACCCATGGGCCGCGGACATGAATTTCGTCTTATCCTCTTTCTCCAATTCAGTAACCAGGGTATTCATTGCGATGTCGGTAAAGCCATTGAATGCACCGAATAAAAAGAGCGAGACCATTAACGCATAATAATTAGGAGCCAATAGGGGCATCAATGCAGCCAAGCTACTGAATAGAAGACCATAGAAAGTGGCCTTACCTACCCCAACCTTATTTATGATCCTTGCTGCGATAGGGAATATCGTAAATACCCCTAGTGATAGAAAAAATAGGGCAATGCCCAAATCGGCCTTATCTATGCCCAACTTATCCTTTACAGAAGGAATATAGATTACCCAGGTCCCAAATAGGATATTAAGGCTTGCAAATACCCATGCAGGTGCAAAATACCTGGGATTTGATAGGATTAATCGCAGTGAATTCATTACAGATTAATGGTTGATGGCAAAACTACTATAATTAGATAAGCCACCTACGTCCTTTTTGTCAAAATCCCATCTTTAAGAATCTGTCCAAATCGATACATGTCCTCATACGAACAATAAAAAGGAGCAGGTGCCAAACGAATTACATTGGGTTCCCGCCAATCGGCAATAACACCATTTTTCATCAAATAATCAAATAGTGGTCTACCCTGACCGTGGAGAAAAACTGATAACTGACAACCCCTATCCGATGGGGTAATGATCTCAAAATTACCCTCAACCTGCCTATCAATCTCATTTAAGATAAATTCCAGATATGCAACGATTTTATTTCGTTTATCGATTAATGCCTCCATGCCCACTTCTTCAAAAAGCTGGAGAGAAGCCAAATAAGGGGCCAATGACAGTACTGGAGGATTGCTAATTTGCCATGCATCTGCAGTGTCAATAGGTTCAAAAGTTGATTTCATCAAGAATCGGGTCTCCTTTTTAGTACCCCACCAACCTTCAAATCTTGGGATATTGCCTTTACCTAAATGCTTTTGGTTAATAAATACGCCGGAAGCATTTCCCGGTCCGCTATTCATATATTTATAACTACACCAAGCTGCAAAATCAACTTCCCAATCGTGTAATGCCAACTGAATATTGCCAACAGCATGAGCCAAATCCCAACCTACATATGCGCCAACAGATTTGCCGGTTTGTGTA
Source organism: Maribacter sp. (assembly GCA_018679695.1). Taxonomy (GTDB): domain Bacteria; phylum Bacteroidota; class Bacteroidia; order Flavobacteriales; family Flavobacteriaceae; genus Maribacter_A. The sequence continues at coordinate 3,397 of JAHHKH010000319.1, read as the reverse complement.
ATGGTCTTCATATCAAAGACCTGTCCGTTATAATAATTGACCCCTCCTATTAAAACAAGTGCGAGTTCGTTACCCAATTCTTTTATTTTCGCTTGAATGTCCTCGGTTCTCCAATGATGTTCACCGCTTCTTTTCTTGACCTCAACAATCGCCTCGTTTGGATCCAAGCCATGAAACCGCACCTGGCTTTGAAGCATATATTGATCGCTGGGAAAAGCTTTCTCCTCACATAAAATCTTATATCGGGACTTGGTTGGTCTATAAAAAGATACCATCATCAAATGCAAATTCACACTCAAGGCATTCATAACAGACACTTCTTCAACACATGCCCCTACAATACCTGCCAAGGGTCGTGCTAAACGTTCGTGATAATCCCACCAAGGTTTCTTGGCATGAAAATGACCTTCGACTGCAAGTTCCTTCCAGTCGATCATAATCTCGTCTACATATTTTTGGGTGATTTTGGGCTGTAATCCCAAAGAATTCCCGGTGAAATAAATGACATCTTTTCCGTTTATTTGAGGAAAATGGAATTCATTTCTGTATTTGTGAAGTTTATCCTCTGCATCCATTTTTTGAGCAAAGGTCAATGAATTCTGAAATTGCATAGTAATCTTTTGTTCAAAAGTACAATTTCGATTTTAATAAATACAATTTGGATTAATGCAGTATCACTCCAATCGCATCTCAATAATATGTTTTTTGAACCCTACTTTTTCATAGGCCCTAATAGCAATGGAATTTTTATCGTAGACAGTTAATCGAATTTCCTGGAGTCCTTTAGAATAAGACCATTGCTTTAATTCTTCAATTATCCTGGTATTAACTCCCCTACCCCGATACTTTGGTAAAGTGTACATAAATCCCAAATACGAATAAAACTTATGATTCAAATAATGTCTTGAGGGTTTTACCAATGCATATCCCGAACTAATAATTGCACCATCAATTTCAGCAACTACCAAGGATGCATCATCACTAACTATCAATTCCTCTAAATCATAATAGGTGATTGGGTCTTCATCCAAGGTAACATCAAAAGGTCTTTCAGCCTTGATCACGCCCTGTTCAAACTTTAACAATACCGCGATATCATCAAGCGTCGCTTTTCTTATTTTAACCTCATCCATAAGGAAGTCCTTTATGTTTTAAAACTTCAAGGTAGTATATAATTACATATTTTTGCCAAAAATAATAGGCATGCACTTTTTATCGCCACAACTGGAAAAATACATTGAGGAAAGCTCAGAAAATGAACCTGAATTACTGGAAGAACTTTCTAGGGAGACACATTTGAAAGTACTTCAACCAAGAATGATTACAGGTCATTTTCAAGGGAGGGTCTTAAGTATGCTTTCCAAGATCATAAATCCAACAAACATCCTTGAGATCGGTACCTATACAGGATATTCCGCTTTATGTTTGGCGGAAGGCCTTAAGAAAGAAGGGGAATTACATACTATTGATATTAATGAAGAACTGATCGATTTACAACGCAAGTATTTTGAAAAAAGCGGATTTGGTGCTCAAATCATACAGCATACAGGAGATGCATTACAAATCATTCCCACATTGGATATAAACTTCGATTTGATTTTTATCGATGCGGAGAAAAGGGAATATCCTTTGTATTTTCATGCGGTCATGAATAAAACGAAACCAGGAAGTATTATTCTTTCCGATAATGTGCTCTGGTCCGGAAAGGTCGTTGAACCCGTTGATGAAAAAGATAAGGCCACAATGGCACTATTGGAATATAATAGAACACTGAAAGAAGACCCAAGAGTAGCGACCGTATTACTTCCTATCCGGGATGGGCTAACCCTAAGTAGGGTGTTATGACTTTTTTATAGAGCTTGTAAAAAACGAATGCCGTTATCAGCCCTACGATGGCCCCTACAATGATATCTACGGGATAATGTACACCTACATATATTCTGCTTAATGAAAATAAGATGGGCCAGATATAAAAAATCCAACACCATTTTGCTTTTTTTCTAAGAAATAAGACCATCAAAGTTGTAATGGAGAAAGAGCTGGATGCATGTCCAGAGAAAAAACTAAAACTCGAGGGATTCTTCAATACACGGATCAGTGAATTGATTTCCATATTATTATTGGGTCTTAATCTACCGAAATACTCTTTGGTAAGATCAGTAGCAACAAGAATAAAGATTATTAAAACAATAATCGTAAGCGCAGTATATATGGCTTCTTTTTTTGGGAATTTCGAAAAAATAAGAAAAAAGAAAAATACAAAAAGTGGAACCCAAGTATAGATATTCGTTACAGTAGACCAAAACAAATCATACTCCTCAATTCCCAAACTGTTCAAATAAATCAAGGTTTCCCTGTCCCATTCAAGAATTCTATCGAGCATAGGAGAACTGTTATTTCCGCTTTATTGTACCTGTGACATCATCGACTTTCTTTTTGACCTCGGAAACTCCCTTTTTTATATCCTCACCAATACCAGAGCCAATGTTATCCTTTACATCATTGATATCTTTTTTGATATCCTCAACAAAACTGGTGTCAATACCTTGCTTTTCAGCACTTTTTTGAATCTCCTGCTTAATATCTTCGGTGGCGTCTTTTAGTTGGCGCATACCCTTTCCTAGTCCTTTGGCAATACCTGGTATCTTATCAGCACCAAATACCATTACCACAATGAACATGATAAAGAAAATCTCAGCTCCGCTAATGAATAAAATAAATAAGGAATACATAGTTCAAATATAGTGAAGAATAATCGCTAAATAAAAAAGTCCTGATGCTATGATCAGGACTTTTCTATATTCAATAAAAGAAACTACCCTTTTATTTTCTCTTTAAATTTTTCAAAGTCGTTTTGTCCTTCTTTCTTTGGCCAAGAATTATTAGTTGTGTCAATATCCGCCGTTTCCGCTTTAGGGTCAACAACAATACCAACCAATTCACTCTGGGAGGACAAGACCAGTTTTACCTCAGCATCGTTCTTTCTCCAAATTTCCGGTGGGTAGGTAATGTTTTCTTTCGTGCCGTCGGCATAAGTATACTCAACGATCAAAGGCATAGGAATCCCGCCTGGTTTATCAAAAGTGATCTCATAAAAGAATTTAGGTTCTTTAACCGCTGCTCTTTCCGATTCGCTCATATTATCCATCATGAATTCCTTTAAGGTCTTGGAACTTTCTGAAGGAGATTTACCTTTCAAGTTAGGATCAAAGCCCTCACTTTCCTCATTCGCCAAATAAACCAACGGTGGTAAATCGGCTTCCGTAAGGTTTCTGGCTGCCATATACTCCTGCATTTTTTTACCAGGTTTATCAGACACATAATATTTCTTGATTCCCTTAACACCTATATCAACATAATCGGTGGTATAGAACCAGCCTCTCCAATACCAATCCAA
>JAHHKH010000374.1 GCA_018679695.1 Maribacter sp. | reverse complement strand
AAGCTTGGATATGTTGGGGGTTAACAATCGTAACTTGAAGACTTTTCAAGTAAGTTTGGATACGAGTAAAGCCTTATCAAAGTTAATCCCTGATGATTTTGTAAAAGTTTCAGAGAGTGGAATAAGTAATATCGAAAGCATCAAGGAATTAAGACCCTTTGGTTATCAAGGATTCCTAATTGGGGAGAATTTCATGAAAGCCGAAGACCCCGGTCAAAGCGCCATCGAATTCATAAAAAAACTTTAATAAAATAGGATTAATAAGAATGAGTCACTACCATAAAAATACCAATGATCTAATAAGGGAATCCCTTAAGATAAAAGTTTGTGGTATGAATCAAAATACGGTGGAAGTCAGTGATTTAAAACCAGATTATGTAGGGTTTATTTTTTGGAAACCATCCAAAAGGAGTTTTAGCGGGATGCCTCTGGTTCTGCCCCATAGCATAAAGAAGGTTGGTGTTTTTGTGGATGAAAGTATAGAGGGGATTATTGAAAAAGTTAAAAAATTTCAATTATTGGCCGTTCAATTGCACGGTAATGAAAATCCTGGTTTTTGCAATTCCTTGAAACAAAAATTGAAAGGAGTGGAAATTATAAAGGTCTTTTCAATTAAAGATGAATTTAATTTTCAAGAACTCGAAGCATTTGAATTGGTCTGTGATTACTATTTATTTGATACCAAAGGCAGATTACCCGGTGGAAACGGATATAAATTCAATTGGAAAGTCTTGAAAGACTATCCATCTTCAAAACCATTTTTTCTTAGTGGTGGTATTGGATTGGAGGATGTTGATTCTATTAAAGAATTTATGCAAAGACCGGAATCAAGATACTGCCATGCCATTGATGTGAACAGTAAATTTGAATTAGAACCTGGATTGAAGGACATAGATAAGTTGAAAGCATTAATAAATTACATGAAATGAGTTATAACGCAGACGATAAAGGTTACTATGGTGAATTTGGAGGCGCATTCATTCCCGAAATGCTCTACCCGAATACTGAGGAATTGCGCCGGAACTATATCCACATTATGGAAGAACCGTCGTTCAAGAAAGAATTTGACCAATTATTGAAAGATTATGTTGGCAGGCCCACTCCTTTGTATTTCGCTGAGCGACTTTCAAATAAATACAATACTAAAATATATCTCAAAAGAGAGGATCTCTGCCATACTGGAGCCCATAAAGTGAACAACACCATTGGTCAAATACTAATGGCCAAAAGGTTAGGAAAAAATCGAATAATTGCTGAAACCGGGGCAGGACAGCATGGTGTAGCAACGGCCACGGTTTGTGCACTAATGGGTATTGAATGTATAATTTATATGGGTGAGATCGATATTGACCGCCAAGCTCCCAATGTTGCTCGAATGAAAATGTTAGGGGCAGAAGTTCGACCCGCATTATCGGGCAGTAGAACTTTAAAAGATGCTACAAATGAGGCCATTAGGGATTGGATCAATAATCCGGTTGATACCCATTATATTATCGGCTCGGTTGTTGGACCACATCCGTATCCCGATATGGTCGCCAGGTTCCAATCGGTTATTTCAGAAGAAATAAAATGGCAACTCAAAGAAAAGGAAGGTGTAGAGAATCCAGATTATGTCATAGCCTGTGTTGGAGGTGGTAGTAATGCAGCAGGAGCCTATTATCATTATCTTGATAATCCCGATGTTGGGATTATTGCCGTTGAGGCAGCAGGTAAGGGAATTGATTCTGGAGAAAGTGCGGCAACCTCGGCTTTAGGGAAAGTAGGTATTATTCATGGTAGTAAGACCCTGTTGATGCAAACCCAAGATGGACAAATTACGGAACCTTATTCCATATCAGCCGGACTCGATTATCCTGGCGTTGGCCCAATGCATGCACATCTGTTCAGGTCGGGTCGTGGCGAATTTATTTCAATTACCGATGATGATGCCATGAAATCTGGACTATTGCTTTCAAAATTGGAGGGCATTATTCCGGCCATAGAAACCTCCCATGCTTTTGCCATTTTGGAAATTAAGGATTTCAAACCAAATGATATTGTTGTCATCAACCTTTCGGGACGAGGGGATAAGGATTTGGATACCTATATCGATTATTTTAAACTGTAAAATTGTTTTGTCATTACCGCCTTTGGGGAATGAAAAAAATTGAATATTTAATGAACAGAATAAATAAAAAACTTCAGGAGAATAAGAAAATCCTCTCCATATATTTTACGGCTGGCTACCCTGCCCTGAACGACACGGTATCAATAATCCAGACCTTGGAAAAAAGCGGGGTTGATTTGATTGAAATAGGCTTGCCTTTTTCAGATCCCTTGGCAGATGGCCCAACGATTCAAGCAAGTTCAACAGCGGCATTACAAAATGGTATGCATACCGAACTACTTTTTGAACAATTAAAAAATATTCGTGATTCAGTTTCCATTCCTCTGATTATTATGGGGTATTTTAATCCCGTTTTCCAATATGGGGTCGAGAACTTTTGTAAACGTTGTCAGCAAATTGGCATAGACGGACTTATTTTACCCGATTTACCATTGGATGTTTATAAAACTGACTACGAAGCTATTTTCAAAAAATACGGTCTAATAAATGTATTTCTGATTACGCCACAAACCAGTGATGAGCGAATAAAGGAAATAGACGAAGCTTCAGATGGATTCATCTATATGGTTAGTTCGGCCACTACAACAGGAGCTACTGAGGGTTTTGGGGAAGAACAGCAGGATTACTTTGAACGAATCGCTGCCTTTAAATTGAAGAACCCCCAAATCGTTGGCTTTGGCATCAATAATTCAGAAACGTTCGAGCAAGCTACCCAGTTTGCTGCAGGAGGCATTATAGGTTCGGCTTTTATAAAGCACCTCACAGAATACGGCGTGGAATCAATCCCTGATTTTATCAATACTATTAGATAATCATATGGACTTTATCAATAATTGGAAACTCATTATTCTTCTTTGCCTTACTTTAGGACTGGCCCCTTTTTTTCCTGAGCCCCATATTTGGGGAAAAATTCGCTGGATTGGAGGTGGAGCAAACGGAATGGCATTGCTAGATTGGTTCGACGTCATCTTCCACGGTTTCCCATTTATCCTTTTATTCCGATTGATTGTATTAAAGGGGATTGCCCAATTTAAAAAATAGACAGGATTAATTTAAGGACCATATGGCGTATCCCCTGGCAGGAGCTTTAAGTTCAACTGCTCCGGAACTATCTGTAGAAAGTCCGGTAGTCATACTCTCGGAATAATCGTGTAAACTTTTACTGGACCAAGGGGAAATGACCGTACGCTTAACTTCTAACCCGGTACGGTTTATATATAGTATCAATCCAGGATTTGTACCTTCACCGCTGCGCAAGGCAATATATTCGTGATTGCTTGAATGTAACACTGTTAATTCACCTACAGCTAGCGTTCTATTGATAAGGATAAGTGTTTTCAACTTTTCCTTGAATTCAATATTTTCATAATCGGAGTAAAATATTGTCGGATAGCCGGGGTGTGTAAGAATATAGGCGTATGCATAAAGCTTATCGCTTTCTTCAATCACAGGCTCTCGATCAGTATCATGGTTTGCCACGAAAGTCACTGCCTCATCTGGATTGGTTTTCCAAAGCATATCACCGGTTTCCAGAATACTCAGGTTATTCTGTGAAAATGCATCCTTCATTTGAAACAGACAGGGAAAATCGAAGGCGTTAATTCCAGATGCTGACATCCATAGTCGAACCAAATCAGCATTGCCGTCATAAAATTCGCCTACTGCCCAACCGCCAACCTCATCATCCCAGGCTTTTATAAATTCAGCATTAAAGCTCTTGACATAGTCAAATCGCCAACCGTCAAAACCAATAGCATTCTTATAATATTTAGCAACGGAATTCTCATTTTTCCAAAATCCATTTTGCACGTTAGGCTGCAGATGACATAAGTCTTGTTCCTCAAAAAACAAGGCAGATTCGTCCATGTTATGAATGCTATTAGGGTGATAATCCTCAAAACTTCTGTTGAAAATCCCAGAAGCATTTCCTGTTGCTTGATTAAAGAGCGTATAAGTCATCTTATCCCGATAAGGGTTATACTGCAATCCTCCCCCACTATTATGACCCATCACGATATCCGCTATAACCTCGATATTATTAGCATGGGCCTTGGATATTAAATTATCTAACTCGGCCCTAGACCCAAAGCGGGTTTCTGTTGTACCATGTTGATTGTATTCACCTAAATCGAAATAATCAGAAGGGTCGTATCCCATGGAATAACCCCCTGATTGTCCCTTGGATGCCGGTGGCAACCAAATTCTATCGATCCCTGCAACAGCCCATTCGTCCGTTTTATCGGCAATAATATCCCACCAATCAAAACGAGGTTCTATATCCCAATAAAAGGCTTGCATTAAAACGCCTTTACCATTTAAATAGACCGATAAATCCTCTCCTTCAGATATTGGAGTTATTTGTGCATCTTCTGGGTTTTCTTTATCCGAGCATGACAAAAT
>JAHHKH010000272.1 GCA_018679695.1 Maribacter sp. | reverse complement strand
GTTCCATTCCCACCAATTATCAAAATTCGCATTGCTTTTTTTTAGTTTCAGGTTTATACTTAAAGCATATCAAGTAAGATATCCACTAATTTAATCTATTTTAAGGTACAATGATTGAACACATGTCTACCATTCTTTCTGGTTTCATTTCCTTCGTACAAAAAGTCTATTTCCATTCAAATTCGGGAATATGCGCTGTTTCTTATGCATCATTAAATAATCATTGATACCTGTTTAGGTTATGTCTTTGTTAATGACTTACAACGGTATTGAATTGACTGGGAGTAAAAAGCACCTCGCGCTGATGTTGTTTTTATGTTAAGGTTTTGATAAACAATATTAAAATGTTTAATCTTTAAGTATATTTGTTAAACAAAATTAATAGATTAATCTACCAATCATGAAATCAATCCTTGTTAAATTCAGTTTTCCCGTCTTTTTATTGCTGTTATCATTTAAGCCAGATGTTCAAGAATTTCAAGGGCAGGCTCTATACTTTTCAAAGAGCAAAATGGAGTTAGGTAATTGGGGAGCACGAATGAGTGAAGCTCAAAAAAAGCAAATTCAAGCACGCCTTAAGAATAGATTGGAAAAAACCTATGTGTTGAACTTCAACAAGGAAGAAGCGGTATTCTATGAAGAAGAGAAATTGGATGCCTGGTCAGGTGCTACAGATTCCTGGGGTAAGAATTTCGCAAGGGGTAAACAATACAAAAATGTAAAGGAAAACGCTTTGGTCCAGAGCCAGGAATTTTATGGAAAGCAGTTTTTAGTAAAGGACAAGCTTCAAACTATTGACTGGAAAATGGGGACCGAGTCAAAACAAATAGGACAATATATGTGTTTTAAGGCTATGGCAACTATTCCCACTGCTGAATTGACTTGGTATGACTTTTCTTGGAGTAATTTACGTGCAGCGCCCCAAAAGGAAAACGACTCTACAAATGTCCAAGCAGCAGAACCTCAAGTAAAAATGACCTTAGTTGAAGCATGGTACACCCCTCAAATTCCGGTTTCACATGGCCCAGGGGAATACTGGGGGCTACCAGGTCTCATCTTGGAAGTAAGTGCTGGGAATACCACAATGTTGTGTTCCAAAATTGTTTTGAATCCTGATGAGGTCATAAAAATTGAAGCTCCCGATAAGGGCAAGGTTATTACTAAGATTGCCTATCAATCAACTGTTTCGGAGAAAATGCGCGAAATGAGGGATAACCGAGGCAGAAGACGGAGTCGATAGTAATAGCATTACATATTCGTTTCCTAACCAACAAGTAACTCGCAATCATGAAATATATAATTTGTTTGGCGCTACTTTTCGTAGCAAGCATTTCTTATGCTCAAATTAAGCTTGAAGGCGTTGTTAAAGATAGCTTAGACCGGCCTTTTGAGTTGGCGAATGTGATAGCTATTAATCAAGAAACAGGGGGCTTGGAAACCTATGGTCTAACCAATGAACAAGGTAAATACAAGCTGGATCTGGGCAAGAATAGCACTTACAATATTCAGATTAGCTATATAGGAATGAAGACTTTTGAAGAAATACTTTCAACAAAAGAAAGCGATTTGACAAAAGATTTTACACTTCGGGCAATCAATGCCTTGGATGAGGTAGAGGTTATCTACGAAATGCCGGTCACCGTGAAGGGTGATACCTTGGTTTACAATGCGGACTCCTATCAAAATGGGACCGAACGAAAGTTAGAAGATGTATTGGAAAAATTACCGGGCGTGGAAATCAATGAAGAAGGTCAGATCGAGGTGGAAGGTAAGGTGGTCAATAAGGTAATGGTCAATGGCAAGGATTTTTTTGATGGGGATACCAAATTGGCAACAAAGAATATTCCATCCAAGGCGGTTGATAAAATACAGGTTTTACGAAATTATTCAGAGGTTGGTCAACTGCGCAGCGTAACCAATAACCAGGACAACGTAGCTTTGAATATAAAACTCAAGGAAGGAAAAGAGAACTTCTGGTTCGGTAATATCACTGGGGGAGCGGGCACCTCACCAGATAATGAACTTTATTTAGTGCAGCCCAAGTTATTTTATTATAGTCCGAAATACAGTCTTAATTTTATCGGAGATATGAATAATACGGGTGAAGTTGCATTGACAAGGCGCGACATCCGAAACTTCGGTGGTGGTTTTCGCGCACCAAGCAGAAGCAGTGGAACCAGCATTAACCTCGGGGATAACAGTCTTAATTTTCTGACCAGTCAAGGCAATGCCTTGGAAATTGAAAACAAATTAGCCACTGGTAATTTTAGCTACTCTCCAAGTCAGGCACTGGACCTGAGCGGATTCCTTATTTACAATAGTAGTCGAATCATTTCCAAAGAAACAAATTTCGTGCAATACACGGATCCAGGTCTTGGGATTCCCGATGAGGCTACCGAACAATCAAGTAGAGAACGTTCTAATCAAGGATTGTTGAAACTGAGTGCATCTTATCAACCAAACATCAATAATCAGCTCGATTATGACATCTTGGGCCGTGTAT
>JAHHKH010000271.1 GCA_018679695.1 Maribacter sp. | reverse complement strand
TTTCCAATAAGAATACTTTGCTATCCATGTTAATGGCCAAGGCTAAAACCGAAGAATAATGGCCTATATAAAAACCAGAGATAGGAAAATCATAGGTTATCTCGCCATTCATTTTTATTACATGTTCAAAAATCGATTTATCGGATCTTGGATGCAATTTAATGATTAATCTTTCTTTTAAGGCTTCAGCAAACTTGTCGATTATTTTCTTATAATCATTCCTCTCCATTCTCCCATCCTCTACAAAGGTCTGTGCAATATAACAAACCTTGTCTCTTTGCATTTCATGTTTAGAATGCTTAATAAATGTATGGTAATCGGGGTTGCCAATGATAGTGAACAAATCCTTGGACAAATAATAATGGTTATTCATGAACCATTCTTTCCAATATTCGCCCCAAACAAAAACATGGTCAGATTGTACAGGCGCAATCTTTTTCTTGCGCTTTTCAATATAACTATTGATTCTAAATGACTTGAGAAAATCCTTATTGAATAAATAAATAAAAATTGCCAAATCAAACTTAAGTAAAAACGATAAAAGATATTTCAGGTAAGTGAGTTTTCTATTCAATGCAGAAAAGTATCCTAAAAAGCTACGTTCCAAAAACTCGGCATACATTCCGTGTTGAATTTGGCAACAATAAATACCACGTTTTTTAAATTTATAGGTCCAATACAAATCAGTTATCCTGTAACTATAATTCAGAAAAACCACATTCTTATTTACTACATTTTTCTGTTTGTTAAACTCTTTTTTTACCGAATGATGTGAAACATTCCTCAAGCTTCCCAAATCAATTTTATCACTTTCAACAAAAGAGTCATAAACCACTACCACTTCCTTTGATATTTCATTTTCAATCAAATGTTTGGCCAAGGGCACAACATATCTATTAATGTTCGAGAAATGAACCTCGTAAATCAATACTTTGTCTACCATAAAAGATGTTTTCTTTTTAATAAATATGTGAATATGACAATATCAAAAAATGCCTTGGTAAATAGTGCCGCAAAATGCAATTCTATTGAGCGATTTATTCCCAATACAATAACAATGCAAAGGTATACAATCGTGGACATCACCAAAAACAGACTTACCGTTTTGATTTCGCCTATGGCCTGTAAGGGCCTAATCAATAAAATCGTGAAGTTCACGGATAGGACACCCAGAAGCAGAAATAAGGAGTTGTTTTCAATAAACTTGGAATAGCTTTCACCAAGCCACCAGTGTAAAATATCACCTAAGAAAAAGTAACTGATCAAAATGATCAATAAAAATACCACCCCAACCATCACCAACTGTCGTTTTAAATTTGTCTTGATCTTGTTGAGCTTTCCTTCATTAAACCAAACAGAAATTGCAGAGAAATATACGAGCGAAATCGTACCCGTAACAATGGCAATCCTATTAAAAAGGTCAAGCATTGTAACCTGATCGGAAATTATTTTGGTATCGAAAAAAATGGGATAGTAAAACCGATCAAAAAACAAAACAATCGCCGAAGTCAAAAAGAATAAGCTAAAGAAAAATGTCTCCTTTAGAAAGCCACTATTTATTTTGAAAATAGATTTTAAAAACCCCAATGAATAGGGCGATATTAATTTAAACGAAAACTTATGCTGATGCCCTAATACCCGTAAATAATATGCTGCATAAAGAAATATATAAAAAATCGCCAATGCCACAGCTATAAAAACCAGGGAAATCTCTTCGAACACAATGAACATTGCGGGAATTATAAACAACATTGAAGCAGCGAAAGCCCTTGCGATTGCCAAAAAGTAAAAGTCGCTAAAAGATTCAAGCAATGATTTATAAGGTATAATCGCAAATGCCATGACAAAAACCAAAAGGATAATCAAATAAAATTGAAAATCGGTTTCAGACTTCAGTATGCTAAATGCATTTGATGTATAACTGAAGTATAACAACAGCTGTAATATGATAAAAAATACGACCCCCAACACAACGGAAAGCGCCGTACATTCTTTCAGCTCCTTGCCAATTCTTTGATTCTCGTTCAATCCGATTATTTCAGCCACTCTTCGATTTAGGGTAGGTCCTATACCAAATGAAAAATAATTCGACAAGAAAATAATGCTAACACCAGTAGCAAATTTTGCCCATAAATCCTTTCCCATATTATTTATCAAAAATGGTGTGAGAATTAGGGCTGCGGCAATGGGTACTATTTGAAATGCTATATTGAATATGGCTTTATTAAGTATATTTTTGGAAGAATAAGTGGCATTACCTGACATTAAAAAATCTTTAGTTTTAGAAATATACTTTTAATTTTTTACCAAGAACCGCTTTTCAAAATATTTATCCCCTTTTGGTTTAAAGTGGCCAATATTAATAGATTTAATCCCATAATCAGGTATTTGGTTGAACCCATAAAAAATAGACTCATCATTGAAGAATGTATTCATTACTTTTCCTTTTACATCAAGATTCGTAAAGCCATGCTTTTGCCTATTTGGCGGCAAATCTTCCAGGTTTTCAGGGAATACATGAAAAAAGAACATCGTGCCATCATCATTTTTTGGATTGTACGTTTTCTTTACAACAATTCTCTTATCAGTAAAGCTAATGCTATATTCATACCCCTGTTCTTGGCCTGAAAACCCTTTTTCGGTTATGTTTTCATGGGAAGCTTCATTAACAAACATATCCGAGTTGAGAAATATCTTGGGTTGCACCCAATTGTCGGAGAACATATTCCCATATTCCATTCCATATTCCTTACCTAGATTTACCCCAATACTTCTGGTAATATGATGCTTATCGAACAAGGCAAAAGTCTCATTGGACCATAATTCACAGGAGTCATTCTTACACATCAGAGGTTTCATGTCAATCCACCTTACTTTATTCAAATATTTCTCACATAATGCTTGTGTTTCCTTTAAACTGGGAATATTCGAAAAAAGCTTTGCCCTATTTTCCTTTTCCGCCAATTTTGAACCAAAAACTTTATTGGCATAGATATATTTTCTAGCGACGTTCGCCGAACCCAATTCGAGACCTGAAACATAAACTATAGGTTTTACCCCAAGTTTTAATGCTTCTTGAATCATCCAGTCACGCCAGTCGACATTGGTTTTCCCTAAATTTACCGGGTCTGGTCGTACCCAAATGAGTACAAACTTTTTTCCCTTTAAAAGTGCGCGATATATTTTTTCCGCATTTTTATATCCATAAACCTTTGGATTGCTTTCATGCAAAACATGCCCAATCAATTCTTTTTCCTTCAATTGATTGTGTACAAAGTCCTTGAATGCATGAAAATGGGAATTGGCCAGAATAAGCACTTGGGCATCATCAGTTTGTACTTTTAAACCACTTTCATGGTTCTGCTTATTTCTAAAATCCCCAACAAAATATTCACTTCTTTTATAGGATTTATACAACTCTACAGTTAGGGGATTTTTAGATATTGGAAGATGAGGGGTTTTAATGTGATTGAACTTGTATGTAGTATCATCAATATCCGTAGTTGGGTAAAAATGCTCGGGCTGTGATTCTTGATACTTATAAAGACCTATAAAACATAAAAATGGAAGAAGTACCCATAAGGCAAAGGCATATCTCAATTTATAAACTATGCGATATCTAAAGGTGTTTTCAATGAATTTCCAACTTAAATAGGAAATAGGAATCATCACAAAAAACAAAAGTGCCAATTTTTCTAAAATAGAAAATTGATTAACGTCATATCCAAACTCTACCATAGTAGCGATAATAATCCAATGCCATAAATAAAGACTGTATGAGATCTTACCAATTAACCGCACGGCATTATGCTCTAAAATCCACTTTATTTTCGAGCCAGTATTCTCCGCTTTGCCCAGGTAAATTATCAAAACTGTAATGAGGGACACTATTAGGGCGTTGATTCCAGGCCAAGAACTTTGACCATTAAAAATATACGAGAAGTAAAATAGCCCTAAAATTGAAAAAAAATATCCTAATCCAATGCCCAGTTTTGAATTGATGTTTGGTGTGTTCCTATAAAAAACAGCCAACATAGAACCCGAAAATATTTCAAAAAATCTAGTATGAAGTAAATAATAGTTTGCCTTCACATCTGTCGTAAACTCAACAAAATAAATGCTTATGGCTATTGAGATCAGGTATATAAACAGTATCAAAATATTCCTTGCCGCAATATTCCTTATTTTCCAAATAAGAAAAAAGAGGACAGGAACTATTAAATAAAACTGTTCTTCTACACCCAAGGACCAAGTATGTAGCAGTTGGTATCTTTCCGAAACCGCATCAAAATAACCAGTGCTTAGATCGGCTGCAGCATAATTGCCAAGACCTAAAGTGACATAGGGCAAAAAGTCCAAATAATTTTTTAAGGGGTCTGGAAGTAATACAAAAACATTGAAAACAGTAAGTAATAACAAAATAACAATCAGTACTGGTGCTATCCTCTTTATTCGATTAATGTAGAACCCTTTGAAAGAAAATCTACCCTCATTCAATTTTGTGACAATATTGGAAGTAATCAAAAACCCTGAAATAACGAAGAAAATATCAACCCCTAGAAAGCCGCCAGCGAAACCCCAAATATCTAGATGACAAAAAATAACCAGTAGTACGGCAATGGCTCTAAGACCGTCAATATCTTTTCTATAGTTCATAAATCGGCAAAGGGTAATTTTTTGAATTTTAACATATCCTATTATTAATTAATACAGCTATCCGCATTCACCAATTAATTAAGATCCTCAAAAATACGCAATAGCAGGTTTACAAAAACCTATTCCGTTACTTGAAATCATTTTGGTAAACTTTGAACATAAATAATTGTTTGCCATTTGATTACAGGGGATGGTAGTATTTTTATATTTGTCTATCATATGAATAATTCTAAGATGAAAGAAAAGAAAAAGACAGCCTGGTACTATAAATCTACAGCCATATATTTTATTCTAGGGTTTTTATTTTTGGCACTCCTAACCTTTTTAGTACTTGATTCCAAAACTTTTAATTCATTAATTCTCTCCCATTATTACCCAACTGAAAAAATAAACAACACTTCACAAGAATTTCTTGATTTGATTAGACCGACCATTTTTAATATAGAAGATTTTGGGGCTGCTCAAGATAGAGAGGACAATTCTACTGCATTACAAGCTGCCATTGATGCAGCGATTATTACGAGCACTGAACTTAGATCGGATAATAAATGGGATATTTATGTAGGTAAAGTTTATATCCCTTCTGGCAAATGGAAGTTCAAAAAAGGTATTTCTTCTTCGATCGGTGTTGAGATTTTTGGAGATGGTGTAAGCAAAACCTATTTAGAATATAATGGGGACAGTACTTTTCTTGATTTTAGTTCCCCCAATGAAAAATTCGATCTTAAAATCAAAAACCTGTTTATAAACCAATTTGACCCATCTTCCATAGCTTTATATCTAAACCAGGTTAATAGAAATAGTGGAATCGAAAATGTTATTATCGAAGGTGGCGGCATAGGTATTAAACTACTAAATTGTTATACTACAAGCTTTGATTCCTTCTTTATCTATAATGCCTCGCAATACGGGGTAGTAGGATACAATTCAACCAATACCGATTTCAAGAATTTCAAAATAGAAAACTGCACGGTGGGGGCCAAATTCACAAAAAGTGCCTCAAATTCTTCCACTGGGTTAAAATTTTTCGGGGGTGTAATACAGGGGAGCCGAAATGAAGGTTTGATCTTGGAAGATCTTACCAATTTCTCTTCCTATTCCACATTTTTCGAAGGTAATGGGAGAAATTTCGGAAAACCTCAAATTCGCATAACTAGCGACTTAAATGGTGAATTTGACAATGACGTAATTGCGTTTTATACTCCATTTATAACCGGTGGTTTTAGTGCATCCAAAAATTCAACCGCTATAGAAGTAGAAAATACAACGAACTTTATTTTCAAGGAAAGTTTTATAAGGTCCAATGATAGAATTACAACCGGTGTCCATATTGGAAAAAATGTGATCAATGCCGAAATCATAAACTCTAAATTCAGTGGGGTTGAAAAAGATTTTGTAGTACAGGAGGCCAAAACCAATTTAATATTGGATTCTGAGCATAGAATCGGTAGAGGTTATGGCCGACAATTTCTCGGCCTGGGGTCTGAAAGTTCAAAAATCAACAACCGACATTATTTGGAAAGTTTTCAAGGTGTCTTTGGCAATTCCGATCAAGGCAAAATAGGAATAGGCACTTATAACGGCAAACCGAGCATTCAAGGCTTTGGGACCGGCAGTTCTTTTAACCTTATATCAAATCCCAAGAACGGTGATCATATATCGGCACCTAAGGGTATTACTCAAATGGCCGGTGTAAAATTTGGCACTCTAATTACTTCATCAAACGCCACAACAACAAGAACTGCACGAAATATCTTCGTGAACACCGATGATGGCAAAAGAACGGTTAGTATTGCAAAAGAGGAAGAGCGAATAAGAAGGGAGCTGGTAATAAAAAATATAGGAACAAGCTCAAATATTTTGCAAATCACCTCTGCCAATGCTTTAATTGAAAATTCACCTAATTTCACTTTAGCGGATGGTGAAGCCATTACTATAATATTTGATGGCAAACAATGGCAGATTATCTCCAAATTGTTTTCCATAAGTCAATAAAAAATAAACGAGTTTAGTTCCTATTGTCCCTCTACCAATTTAATGAGATTGTTAACAGCCATAGATCCCTGCCTTTCCACGCTCTGAAAGGTTCTGGAGCCTACATGCGGTGTAATAATGATGTTTTCTACACCTCTTAACACTTCATCCTCGACCATTGGCTCTTGAGCCAATACGTCAGCTAAATAACCCCTCAATTTACCTTCTTTCAATCCTTTTATCACCGCATGGGAATCTACCAACATACCGCGGGATGTATTAATTAAGATGGGCTTTTTCTTTATTTTGTTGAAAATCACCTCTTCGTTGATCATTTTCTCGGATTCTGGTGTATGGGGCAAGTGTAAACTTATTACATCTGCATAGGAATAAATTCTATCAAGGTCATTTTCGAAAGAAACCTCGGGATGTGCGGTTAAAAATTGTTCATCCTTGAAAATATCAAATGCCAAAACCTTCATCCCCAAGGCTGAAGCTTTTTTCGCAAGTTCCTTACCAACAGCGCCAAGGCCAATAATACCTATTGTCTTCCCCTGAATTTCATGTCCTACCCACCTTTTCCAACTTCCTTGTTTGGTAGAATTGTATTGCAGGTGTACATTCTTTTCGAACGTAAACAATAGGGCAAGAACATGTTCAGATACCGAAACTTGATTTACTCCCGGACAGTTCCTTACTGGGATTCCATATTTCTCCGCAGCCTCAAGATCTATCCTATCCAGGCCTACACCATACTTTGAGATGTATTTCAATTTTCCCGAGACGCCCTTCCTGATAACCGCTTCGGTATAATCATCATCTCCACAAATTACTGCGTCGTATTCGGCTATTATCGGTAAAAGTTCAGATTCAGGTATCGGCCCACGAAGTGTATCAATAGTATAACCTTGACTATATAATAGCTCTTGATGTTTGCCTGGTGTGTCTTGAAAAGAAGTTGAGGTTAGTAATACTTTCATGTTATAGCATTTTATTGTTCAGAAGTATTTCTTCCAATTCATTGAAATCATTAAATCGCATGCCTTTATATGTTTTGAATAATCCCATGTTCTCTTCATTATCCCTTAACGCAAAATGAAGTTTCGAATGTTGGGCGGCATCATAATCTGTAGTTGCATCGCCTAAAAAAAGGGTTTCCCCGCGGTTCAGACCATGTTCCTTAATGAGGAATTCGGTCCAATATTTCTTATTTTCAGGGGAACCATGTACGCCAATAAAGTAATCGGTAAGCCTTCTTTTATTTACTATTATTTGGATTTCGGTCGTAGGCGTTCCGGTAATAATCCAAAATTTCAAATCCTGGGAATATTTCCTTAAAAAATCCTCAACCCCAATTACTTCATCAGATTCAATAACCTTGGAAAGCACCAAGTCTGAAAACTTATTGGCAAGTCTTTGCACTTCTTCCTCCAAAATATCCCGATTAAAAAACTTCTTTTCCCAATACTTGAATTTTTCAAACCTGGAAACCCCTCCATTTTTGATATGGAAATCAACCACTTTATCCGCAATTTCAGAGCCATGTTCACTATACATCTCCCTAAACGCCTCTGTTTTTGCATTTACAGATTCTGCAATAACACCGTCAAAATCAAAAAATATGTTTTTTAATTTCATAACTAATCCCCCACAATCCAGATTACATCCTCTCTTTCCAAAACTATTTTGTGCATAGGATATTTAGTTTCAGCCTTAGTATGGATTTCATTGTAAACCTTTTTTTTAGTTTCGCCTTTAATCAGTACAATAATTTTTTCCGCGCTAATTATTGCAGGATAGGTAAGCGTAATCCGAGAAGTACCCAATTGGGGTACATTATTCTCAACAACGATTTTATTGTTCTCTTTCAGGGCTATAGTCCCCGGGAATAAGGATGCCGTATGGCCATCATCGCCCATTCCCAACAAAATCAAATCAAAAACAGGAAAACCATCATGATTGAAATGCATTAAATCCTTCATAAAGGATTCATATCTGGTTATGGCCTCATTGGTTGATTTTCCTTCTTGAACCATTGAATAGCACTTAGAGGAAATGTGATTAAAAAAAACTTCGCTGATGGCGCCAAAATTGCTCTCTGGGTTATTTAACGGAACCGTTCTTTCATCTACCATAAAAAAATGGATTTGTTCCCAATTCAAATCCCTCTCTTTTAATTCCTCAAGAATTGGTAGCGGGGTCGATCCCCCGGAAAGAGCTATGAAAACCTTCTCCTTGGTCTTGCAAGCCTCTGCAATCACTTTCTCAAGATAATCCGCGGCGGCTAACTCATAATCCTGTTCTGATGGCATTGCAATAAACATAGACTAGCTTTCATTCTTATGTACGGCCCTTACACACTCCAACAGGCCTTGCCCCATATCTATATGGGGGTTTGATACTAATTTTCTACTCACGCTGGCTTCAAATGAATATGGAGTGAACTTATAGTGGTTTTGGTATCCTGAATCATTGCAGTTAATCTCAACAGCACCATTCAAGATCTCGTTGATCATATGAAAAAGTTCTATTCTTTTCATCCGCTCGGTTCCGGTTAATATCACATGTAAATTTTCCAATTCATCAGCTTCAATTACATCAACCGATAGTTTCGCAGCATCGGCAGCATGTATGTACTCCCTTATTTCATTACCGTCCCCTTTGTGTTCAATCTTCTTATCCAGAACGGCCTCCTTGACAAGATTGTATATGTAGTTATTCTTGTAAGCCCTTTCAGAATATACCGATCCATAACGAAGTATTATAAAAGGCAGATTATATCTTTTGTGATATTCTTCAATCAATTTTTCTGAAGCCAATTTACTTATACCATAAAATGATCCTTTATTGCTCATAGCATAGGCACTACTTGCGTATACAAACTTCTTTATGTTGTGTTTCAGGCATTCCTCTAAAACATACATGTTGCCCACCACATTCAATTCAATGGTCCTTAAGGGGAATTTAATCGCCTGATCAAGATTTGCGAAACCTGCGAGGTTATAAACAATGTCAAAGTTCTTTGATTCAAAGACGAACGAAACATCTGAAGCATTTGAAATATCGCAATTAATGTATTCAACATCCTGCATCAACTCGGGGTTTTCCTGAATGTCCGCCACGGTGACCGAATAACCTCTGCGAAGGAGTTCCTTCACCAAATAAAACCCTAAAAAGCCAAAGCCCCCAAAAACCAATACCTTTTTCATTCTATAGTCTTGATTTTATTAAACTCATCTGTTCCCTTGCTTTGTCGCCCAAAAAGAAAAAGTCAAGACTAAAAGCCAAGAAATTATACTTTTTCTCGATTTTTTCGAGAAGTTTGCTATGGTCTGATTCGATTACATGAAAGCCAAGGCTCTTCGATTTTGCAATGGTTATCCGATCAATTTCTTCCAATACTTCCCTTACATCGTCATCATAGAACATTCCGGGTTTGCCCATAGAGGCCGAAAGATCGTAGGGG
>JAHHKH010000263.1 GCA_018679695.1 Maribacter sp. | reverse complement strand
AATATCGCGGTACCGGGAATCACATAAGGATTGGTGATGTAAATGTATTTTTTCGCATTGTTTATCATTGAAAAATAGGTTTGGCCAATGGGCGAAAAGTAATCATCTGGCCCTCCATAGACTATTTGAACGATTTGATCTCCTACTTGTTTCGATAATTTCGGTAGTTCAAACTCCAATACAGAACTGTCCCCTGAAACCAAGAACCAATCTATAGTAAATATCACTTCTAAGTCCATTACTGAAGCTCCCTTTAATTGCAAATGCATATCATGCCATTTTCCCAAGACAAAATCTCCTTTTAAATATTTATCGGAGATATTGATTCCTCCTGTAAAAGCGACCTCACCATCAACAATTATTATTTTCCTGTGATTCCTGTAATTAATCGAAGCTAAAAAGCGCCCAAGTTTAAAAGGTAAAAACTGATAGACCTCTACATCAATGCTTTTTAGGTCTTTGATATACGTATTACTGAGCGTATAGCTTCCTACCCCATCATATATGATCCTTATCCTTACCCCTTCTGCCGTTTTTTTTCTAAACAAAGCAAATAGGCGGTCGGCTAGTTCTCCTTCCTCAAATATGTAATACAGTAAATAAATATATTTATTAGCAGTTTCCAGTGCATTGAAAATGGCATCAAAAGTAGCCTTACCATCTTTTAGGAGTATTACTTGGTTATTTTCAGTAGGCTTAAAGCCCGAGGTTTTTTCAACAAGAGGCGATAGTTTGCTAAAAACTTCGGAGTCTTCCAGAATTGGCTTTTCAGAACTTTGTTGCTGCCTGATTCTTGCCAAAAATTCTTTTATGGCCTTATCTTCATGCAATTCTTTCCAAGAATATTTTCTTCGGTTTCTACCTATCATCCAATACAGTAGAATACCACCCACAGGAATGGTAAATATGGTCAAGAGCCATGCAAGCGTTTTTGCCGGCTTTATTCCATTGACTAAAAGGCTAATAACCATTCCAATGGCCAATAGTAGGTAAATTATCAAGGCAATAATCCAATACATCAAATGGTTCTCAGAAGTAGGATCTAAAAATACGCAAACATCAGCCAGATGAATATGATGTTTGTCATTCTGACCTAAAAATGATTCGTGGGATATAAATTTCATTGTATATAGAGAACAATAACTTTTAATAACTTTAAACGTAAGGTTTTTTGCAAAAAACCTACTTTTGCCTTATAAAAAGTATAGAAGAATTTGAATATGTCCGAGAAATTAGAACGAATTAAAACTTTGATCATTGGTTCAGGTCCTGCGGGTTATACCGCAGCAATTTATGCAGCCCGAGCTGACCTTAAACCTGTCGTATATACAGGGATGGAACCTGGTGGTCAATTAACCACGACAACCGAAGTGGATAACTTTCCTGGCTATCCTGATGGGATAGATGGCCCTACGATGATGATACAATTGCAGCAACAGGCAGAGCGCTTTGGTACCGAAGTACGTATTGGTATGATCACGGCCGTTGAATTGAGCAAGGAAGTAGGCGGAATTCATAAAGCTGTAGTTGACAATGATAAAACCATCGAAGCTGAAACTGTTATCATCTCCACTGGTGCGACTGCCAAATATTTGAATATACCTAGCGAACAACGCCTAAGGGGTGGGGGAGTATCGGCCTGTGCTGTTTGTGATGGATTCTTTTATAAAGGTCAGGATGTCGCTATAGTCGGTGGTGGTGATACCGCCGCAGAAGAGGCTTCTTATTTGGCGAATATCTGTAATAAGGTGACTATGTTGGTGCGCAAAGATTATATGAGGGCCTCAAAGGCAATGCAACATCGTGTAAATAGTTTGCCAAATCTTGAGGTCAGATATAACTCGCAGGTAGATGAAGTGTTGGGAGATCAGGTAGTGGAAGGTCTCAGAATATTGAATAATATAACCAATGAAAAAGAGGAAATTGCTATCACTGGGCTTTTCATTGCTATAGGACATAAACCCAACACCGATATCTTCAAAGGTCAGATCGATATGGATGAAACCGGGTATATTATCACCAAGGGTAAATCCACAAAAACCAATTTACCAGGTGTTTTTGCTTGCGGTGATTCGCAGGATAAGGAATATAGGCAGGCTGTAACAGCTGCTGGAACAGGTTGTATGGCCGCCTTGGATGCCGAAAGGTATTTGGCGACAATCGCGTCCCCTGAACAAGTAGCATAATAAGAAGATCATAAATAAAAAAGAGCGCTGCATTGCAGCGCTCTTTTTTATGTTCAATAATGGGTTTATTCGATTCTTACGTAATTTTCGGAAAAAATTCTATTCCCCTCCTCATCTCTGTTTATCTGACTATACTTATCATCTTCCAACCATAGTTCAAAAACAAACTTTCGGAAAGACTCTTTGTCTTTAAGCATGCCTTTATCACCATATTCGATGACCTCTATTAATTCGTTATCTGTTATCTTATAAGTACCATAGCCAAACAAACCCACAACGTCATTGCCATCCGCGTCCTTAGTGTCCTCGGAAGTAGAACGGGACCACATGATCTTACCGTCGTAATACATTTTAACCTGTCGGTAACCTTCATCCGTTGGCAGTGTATCCACAATATTTTGACCATCAAAGTTGTAAAAGCTCTGAAGCTCCCAGGTGCCTTCTATAGTGTGCATCATAT
The DNA here is from genome assembly GCA_018679695.1 of Maribacter sp. Lineage (GTDB taxonomy): Bacteria > Bacteroidota > Bacteroidia > Flavobacteriales > Flavobacteriaceae > Maribacter_A. The sequence goes on along the minus strand of JAHHKH010000263.1, from coordinate 1,905 downwards.
CTGGAGTGCTCATCGCATCTGGTTTTGAAGAGGTAATTCCAATCGCAGAGATCAAAATCAGCATTAAAAGAACCAAGCCAAGTAATTTTTTCATAATCATATGTTTTAAGAAATTATTATTCAACAAAAGTTACGAAGAATTATGTTAAAAACATAATATCAATGATTCATTGTTAATCTGAATCACCTATTCAAATGTTTGCTTATGATTTGGTTGAATGATACGCATTGATCGCTTCCGAAAGGCACTTGATATCGTTTGCTGTATGATGACTACTAATTACAATGCGACTCACTAAAGTTGCACTTTCTTCCGGATAGTTGAAATTAGTTAGAATAATGCCATCATTTTCGAGATAATCAGTTAGTTGCATATCTTGATAAGTATAGGCGGGATGCCCCTCCATACGTTTAAGGAACGAAATATTCCGGACCAGTTTTTCAAAGTGTTCGATATTGGAAAAGAGTTGGGCTCTTTTGTAGCGATAGATGGGCTGGGCATCAATGAATGTCGCTATACTTGAAGGTGCAGCCGGACTCGCCCCTCCAAAAAATGCGGTCGTTCTAAGTTGTTTTATCCGTTTTGAATTACCCATGATAGCACCTGCCTGTATCCCGAAGCTTTTACCCAATGAGCAACAAACGATAAGTTCTTTTGCCATGAATTTTTTTAAGGTCTTGAACACACCTTCCCCATTTGCACCCAGAATACCTATGCCATGGGAATCATCGGCAATTAAAATAATCTGTTCTAAAGGTAAGTCCTGTAATTTGCTAAAATTAGGGAAGTTGCATTTATCATAATCAATCGAGTCCAAAAAAATAACAGGGACAACCGCGTCATTTTGGGCGAGGTGTTTCTTGACAGCTTTATTTAAAGCCTCAATTGTAGTATAGGGCTTGTTGTTGTTATTGTATAAAGCAGAATGCGTATTTGGGGCATAAAAGAGCCTGTATTCTGGGTTGTTGAAATTCTGGGCAACAAGTTGCCCTGCCAAATAACCCGATGACAGGGTGACCGAGGCTTGACTACCCACCATTTTCGCCAGTAATGATTCTGCCTTTTTAAATACCTTTAATCTAACATTCGATTTTCTTGAAGCGCCATAATTAGTTCCGAATTTCTTGATATTTTCAATGAACAAATTTTGGAATTCCGTATCAGTTTGAAGTCCTAAATATGAAGTGCCCCCAAAATAAAGGTAACTTTTGCCATGAACATTGATTGCACGGCCAGGATAATCATCGATATAATGTGTCATGATATTAGGGTTACGCCACTACCACCCAATATTGGAAATACGAGGCTACTATCATCATTAATAGTTATTCCATTTGCGATATCTTCCTTTAAAAGCATTGCACCATCCATATCAACATAATCCAATTGCGGTAACAATTGCGCAATAGCCGAGATACCGACAGTAGACTCGGTCATACAACCTACCATGACCTTAAGCCCCAATGATTTTGCATGCTTGATCATTCTAAGGGCTGGAGTAAGGCCCCCACATTTGGTAAGTTTAATATTAACGCCATTGAAATGAAGGGCACATTTCCCAACATCAGATTCAACAATACAACTTTCATCGGCGATTACCGGCAGGACACATTGGTGCATAATCTGCTCCATTCCTTCCCAGTCGTCTGCCCTTAAAGGTTGTTCCAAGAATTCAACTCCTAGGCTTTTGAGTTGAGGTGCATTGGCTATGGTTTCTTTTGCTGTCCAAGCGCAATTGGCGTCTATTCTAAAAACAGCATCGGTATGTTTCCGTAATTCCTTTACGATTGTAACATCATCATCTGTCCCTAATTTTATTTTATAAACGGGCCATGGCTTTTCTTTCATTTTTTTGACCATGGTATCGATGGCTGCAATTCCTATAGTGTAGTTGGTAGTAGGGT
>JAHHKH010000258.1 GCA_018679695.1 Maribacter sp. | reverse complement strand
GGCATAGGGGCCCATTACCGATTCCCTGGCTGTTGCACCAAAATTATTTCGTGCAGATTTGTCGGCTTTTGCATCGATTAGCATCTGAACAATCTCAACCCTGCAAAAGAATGCAGCTGAATGCAAGGCTGTAGCCCCATCATTATTTTTAAGGGTTAAATCCGCTCCGGCATCAATAAGCGCTTGGGCTATTTTGATTTTTCCAAAACTCGCCGCAGTAATTAGTGGTGTAGAACCGCTCATGGGATCTTTCCTATTAATATCGGTACCTGCTTCGATATGTTGTTTTACTACCTCAATGTTATTCGACAATATGGCAGCTTGAATATCCATTTTCGGTGCATCGATTACTGCTTCCGTTTCAGTATTATTGGCTACCTCGGCTTTTTTCTTATTGCCAGATTGGCCACATGCAGCGGTGAACAATAGAAGAACTAGTGACATATTTACTACTGTTTTCAAAGAATTCATTTTAATTGTTTTCATGATATTACTTTTATAGTTGATACTAATTTTTTGTTGAAACAAAGGTCCAATAGAACGTGATGCAAACCCTATGAGCTATGCGCCAGATTGTGTAAAGTTTTGGGAAAGCATAAAAATTATGGCGCAGGGATATCAATTATGACGCAAACCCTCACTTTTACCTTAATACTCTAATTATACACTTGTATGGGGTTACCATAAATTTTTTCTAATTTCGACAAGCCAAGAAACAGCATGTCGGACCCATCATTTATCGGAAAGCAATTTATTGACAAGGCAGAAGCCCTCATCGTGGAGAATCTCTCTAACGAACAGTTTGGGGTATCTGAACTGGCAGGGGCCATGAACATGAGTCGTTCTAGCCTGCTAAGAAATGTAAAGAAGCACACGAAACTTTCAGCAAGCCAATTCATTCGCCAAGTTCGGCTTGAAAAAGGTATGGAACTGCTTAAGGAGAACTCCTTGACCGTTTCAGAAATTTCTTATCAAGTAGGATTTGGCAGTACATCATACTTTATTAAATGTTTTCGAGAACAGTATGGATATCCGCCTGGGGAAGTGGGAAAAGGTACTCTGACGGTAGAAAGCGAAGAGACTCAGACCAACTTTTTGAAGCGATACAAATGGTCTATTATTGCTGTGACATCCTTAGCACTGCTTGTTGTTTACTTCTCGCTTTTCAGAGAAAAGGAGGTGGTTGACGAACTCGAAGTTAAAAAATCCATTGCCGTACTGCCCTTCAAAAATGAGAGTGCCGATTCGACCAATCTCTATTTTGTAAACGGGCTTATGGAATCTGCGTTGAACAACCTTCAGAAAATCGAAGACCTGCGGGTAACTAGCAGAACCTCGGTAGAGAAGTACAGAAAAACCAATAAAGGTATCCCCGAGATAGCCGAAGAACTCAATGTGAACTATCTGGTAGAAGGCAGTGGACAACGTGTGGGTAATCAGGTCTTGCTCAATATCCAATTGATTGAAGCCTCCTCGGATACCCCTATTTGGGTAAAACAATACAAGCAGGAAGTAGTGGATATATTTGCTTTGCAAAACGATGTGGCAAAAAAAATTGCCGCGGCCATTGAAGCGGTTGTGACACCTGCCGAATTGGAGCAAATTGAAAAAATACCAACCGAAAATATGTTGGCCTATGATTATTACCTCCAAGCACTGGATTATTATTATGCCCAGACCAAGGAAGGCTTGGAAAAGGCAATTCCACTATTTGAGAAGGCAATAGAACATGATCCACAGTTCGCATTGGCCTATGCCAACCTTTCCATTTCCTATTATTTCCTGGATATATTCCAAAAGGAAAAAAAATATACCGAGCTTCTAAATAATTATGCGGACAAGGCACTGCTATACGATTCCAAATCTGACGTATGCCTCATCTCCAAGGCATTGTATTATATGCATACCGAGGAATATAGACTGGCATTGCCCCATTTGGAGAAGGCATTGGAATATAATCCCAATTCAGCAGCCGTGGTTCAACTACTTGCCAGGCTATACTCCGTTTACATTCCCGATACTGCCAAGAATTTGAAATATTCATTACTGGGTATACAATTGGATATTGCCGCGAGCGACTCAGTTGCTAAAAGTTATATTTATTTAAACCTTAGCAATGCCCTTGCCCAGACCGGTTTTATCAATGAGGCGATGGAATACATTAACAAGTCACTGGATTATAACCCAGCAAACGAATATGCGCCTTATTTGAAGGCCTATATCCAATGCGCTAAGGATGGGGATATTGAGCAAACCAAAAAGACGTTAATAAAGGAATTGGAAAAGGATACCACCCGTCTGGATATCTTGCAGGAAGTGGCGAAATTGCATTATTTTCAAGAGGATTATGAGGGTGCTTTCCAGTATTATGAAAAGTTTGTGGAAGCCAGGAAAAAGAATAATCTGAATATTTATTTCGAGGAAGATTCAAAGATAGGTTTGGTCTATGAGAAAATGGGTTTGGAAGAAGAGGCAGCAGGGTTTTTCAAAAGCTATGCTGAATATTGCCAAAGGGACCAATCTATCTACAAGAGCGCCAGTATGGCATTGAAATATGCCCATGAGGGTAAGATCGGCGAGGGAATTGAACAACTCAAAGTTTTCGCCACACAAGACCATTACCAGTATTGGATCTTGCTATTCCTCGAAAAGGACCCGCTAATTGAACCTTTGAAAAGCCATCCGGAGTATAAAGAAACTATCCAAAAGATAAGGGACCGGTTTTGGGAGGATCAGGCGAAACTGAAAACGTCATTAGAGGAGCAAGGATTGTTATAGTTGTCATAATTGCAATGAATTTACCGTTCAACTGAATCAAACTAAATAATTTGTTACAGTACCCATAAGCCACCAACCCAAAAAGTCGTTCCTGCCCTACAGGTTATTCGGGCGGGCTGGCGGGTTGTTAATTCTGGCCTATTTACGAAAATCCTTGTAGACTTCTTTCTCGTATTTATTTGCTAACTTTATTTACACGACGCAACTAATCTTATACAAAACCATAGTGCGTCATTAAACAAAATGAAATATGAAAAAATACTCGATTGGCATATTATCATTTTTTTGGCTTTATTTTCTTGCAACAATCAGGAACTTTCGGATATTGAAATCACCAATAATTCTGGATATGGGATTGACTCGCTAATAATTGGACAAAAAAATGTTTCTTTTGGGAAATACATATCCATAAATCCTTACGAAAGTGTATTATATAAAGTTGACTTGAATAATTTTTCGATACATGATAGTTCATATGTTATTTCATACTTGCAAAATAATAAAACTGTATCAATGCCTTTTATTTATTATAAAAATGGAAGTCCGACTGACGAATTAATACACATTCGAATTTTAAAGGATACAATTAGTATAGACATTGAATTCTGATTTTATTTTTAAAACGAAGCCACAATAAAGGCTATAATTCATAATTACCTCGCTCCTAACCTCAAAAAAATTACTTTTATATAGCTCCATGTCTAGACTGAAAAATCCTAACAGATTTTACGCAATGAGATAATAGCCAAACCGTTAGGTGCAAGTTTAACATGGTATGGAATATCAAGAACAAGTACCAATAGTGTTAGGCAGAAATGGCAATTGCGATTTGAATTAAAATATTTTAATAACTACTCAAAAAGTACATAGCGGCGTGCTGTATTTCATAAGCGGAGCATCAAGATCGGGAAAGACCATAATTGCCAAAAAAGTATCAGCCCAATTGGGAATATCCTATCTTTCCCTCGATTGGATTATGATGGGATTCACAAACGGTATTCCTGAATATGGGATACATGATAAGTTATTTCCTGATGAAATCGCTCAAAGATTATGGAGTTTTTTAAAGGCAATGGTAGAAGCTATGATTCATGTTGAAACCGATTGTGTTATCGAAGGAGAGGCCATACTGCCAGAATTAATAGTTGAATTGGCCAAAGAATATCCTAATAAGATGAAAATTTGTTTTCTTGGATACACTGATATTAATATTGATAAAAAATTTAAAGAAATAAAGAAATTCAGCAATGATAAAAATGACTGGCTAGAGGACAAATCTGATTCTTATATCAAAGATCATGTCAAAAACATGATTGTTCACAGCAGAAAAATTAAAAAATCCTGCATAGCTCTTAGTATTAGATATTTTGATACTTCTGAAAAATTCTTTGATACTCTTGAAAATGTTGAAGAATATTTAGTAGCATAAAAGGAAAGCCGGTAAACTGTATGACCATTCATATCTAAATAAATGTGCCACATTTACCAGTGACGAACCATGACCTATGTGTACTTCTGCCATTGATTGGGGTGGAATTGGATAGAGGAGGGAGAAAACTTGAAGTAATTGGTCTTCTGTTAGAAGACGAAGCTTCAATTTTACATTTAGATTAATAGTTAAATTGAAGCAGGATGGCCATAACAACAGATATAAAAAATACGCCCCTGATAGTTAACTGAAGAAGCATTCTTACTAAAAAATAAATCTACCCTATCCAAAAAATACGTCCACAAAAAAGGCGTAACTTCCATATTCTATACCTAGGTGATTATTTAAAAACAAAGAGCATAATGAAAAATCAAAAAATAAGATTGCTTGTTGGAATTTTATGTTTAATGACTAGCAATTCCTTCGGCCAGCAACAGATTAACTTGCCAGACAAACTTCAAAATAATCAAATAGAAGCTGTAAACAGGATGATCACGCTATATGAAGACCATCCTGGCGCGGTAGAAATGAATGCAAAGAACGAAGATGGATTAGGAATATTACAGGATATAGAATTTGAAAAGGGTATTATTGAAGTCGAACTTTTAGGTGAGAACAAACCAGGTAGAAGTTTTATCGGAATAGCTTTTAATATCCAAAATGACCAAACCTATGAAGCCATATACTTCCGCCCATTTAACTTTGTTGCTAAAGAACAGATAAGAAAAGACCATATGGTCCAATATATTTTTCATCCCGATTATACTTGGAAAAAACTTAGAGAGGAAAGAACTGGCGAATTTGAGAATGAAATAACAGATCCTCCTAATCCCAATGATTGGTTCAAGGCAGTAATCCACATTACCGATGAAAAGGTAACAGTTTCTATAAATAGTAGACCCGACCCTGTTTTAGCCGTTGATCGGTTAACTTTATCCAAATCCAATAAAATAGGAATTTGGACAGGATTCGGCTCTTCGGGTCGATTTAGGAATTTGGTTTTACGAATGGAATAAACTACATCCTATTAAAAATAAACGCCATTCCCGCCTGCCGGACGGGCAGGAAAACGAGCGCCTATTTAAACCGTTGTAGGCAAACTTAAATATGAACACTGAACCAATCATAAATTACTTCTCTAATATTCTACCCCTTGATGGTGAAGAAATAGATGCTCTGAAAAAAGCATTCAAAGAACGTAGGATTAAACGAAGACAATTTATTCTTCAGGAAGGGGATGTATGCAAACTAAACACATTTGTGGTTGAAGGTTGTTTCAGAATGTATTTTGTTGATGAAAAAGGCAAGGAACATAACATCCAATTTGCAGTTGAAAATTGGTGGATTGGCGATATTGGAAGTTTTCATTCTGAAGAGCCGAGTAAATTATATATAGTGGCCATTGAAAATTCTATAATCCTTCAAATAAAAAAACAAGACCAACTAGATTTATTTATTAATCATCCCAAATTCAATAGAATATTCAGAGTCTTTACCGAAAATGCCTTGGTAACCTACCAAAGACGTGTTTTGCAAAATATCAGTTCAACAGCCGAAGAACGCTATCTTGATTTCTTGAAGCGTTATCCATATTTCTTCAATCGTATTTCGAACGTTCAAATTGCATCTTTCCTTGGCGTGACGCCAGAATTTTTAAGTACTATTCGAAAAAAAATAGCGAAATCTTAATCTACATTAAGAGTCTTTCTTAAAGTACCTTATAGGTACACCTTATCAATAC
>JAHHKH010000241.1 GCA_018679695.1 Maribacter sp. | reverse complement strand
GTCCACAGGATGTCGTTCAGGATAGTAAGTATTTGGAACGTGAAAAACATCAATATAAATCTTATTTCAAGAACTTGGCAAAAATAATTGCAAAGGCAGATGCCATAGTCTTATTCGGCCCTGCCGAAACGGCAGCCAGATTTAAAAAAGAATTGGATGCAAAGTATCCTAGCTTGGCCGCAAAAGTCACATCGGTTAAGAAGGTAGATAGCATGACCGATAACCAGGTTAAAAAACTGGTTCGGGAGTTTTTTGGTAAACCTATATAATTATTGAGGGCATATGCAAGTAGTGTTCGATTTCATGGAAGACCCTATCATTCGCAAAGGGATACGATTTTTGATTTGGGTCATTTTTATAGTTGTTTCTATCGGACTATTGAGAAAATTGGCAAAAAAACGCATTGATAACTTAGAATTTAGATACAAGGCACAGAAAGGGATTGAAGTAATAGGATACCTCTTAATAGCCATTCTTTTATTGATAACGTTTACATTGGACAGTGTTAAGGATTATACAATAATTATTGGTCTCGCTACTGCTGGATTGACTTTTACACTACAAGAATTGATATTAAGCGTTGCCGGTTCGTTCTACATTTTTTTTGTAAGGGTCTATAAGCCCGGAGATCGTATTGAAATAAACAACATTACCGGAGATGTTATAGATATTGATAGCATTTACACAACCATCATGGAAATGGGAGAATGGGTTAGCAGTGATAACTATTCTGGTAGAATAGTTAAGATCAGTAATGCATTTGTATTTAAAGGGCCGATAAAAAATTATTCTATAGATTTTCCTTTCGTTTGGGACGAACTCAATATTCTTATCACCTATGATTCTGATATTGAACTGGCCAAGAAAATAATTATTGAACGATCAAAAGAACTACTATCGGATTACAACCAAAAATCCAAGGCAAAATGGGCAAGGATGGTTAAACGTTATTATATTGAAAATGCTAAAATTGATCCTACTATTGCCATGGAACTAACCGATAATTGGATTGCCCTGAATCTAAGATATATTACTGATTATAAATTAAGAAGAAGTACCAAACATGAATTATTTAAAAATATCGAGCATTCGATAAATTTAACAAAGGGCAAGGTCAAATTAGCATCCACGACGTTACAATTACTTAAAATCCCTGAAATTGATGTACGTGTAAAACAATAGACATGGTAGATCCGGCAACAATCCATATCATAAAATCATCAGGTGAAAAAGTAAAGTTTTCATTGACCAAATTGAGAATGTCCCTACTACGCAGTGGAGCAGAAGACGTTCTGGTCAACCAGATTGTTGATCAAGTACGCGATGAACTTTATCAAGGTATTTCTACCAAAGAAATATATAATCGAGCCTTTACCTTGTTGAAAAAGAAAAAATCGGTCTATGCCTCAAAATACAAATTGAAAAAGGCCATTTATGAATTGGGGCCTACGGGCTTTCCCTTTGAAAAATTTGTTTCGGCAGTTTTGGATTATTCAGGTTATACTACCGAAGTGGGTAAAATTATGCAAGGCGCATGTGTTAAACATGAGGTTGATGTTTTTGCCAAGAAGAATGGGCTTCTTGCCATCGTTGAATGTAAGTTTCACGGGGAAGAAGGGCGCAAATGTAATGTGAAGGTACCCTTGTATATACATTCAAGGTATAACGATATCAAAAGCCATTGGGAAAGTAAGAAAAGCAATACCGTTCATATGGATAAGGGTTGGGTAGTGACCAATACGCGCTTCACCCATGATGCCATGGCCTTTGGTAAATGTGTAGACTTGTATTTGTTGAGTTGGGACGTTCCCAAGGAGAATGGCCTAAAAGACCGAATCGACAGATTAGGTTTGTACCCCATTACAGTATCCACATTGCTAAGTAATCGTGAAAAACAGTTTTTGTTAAGCAGGGATGTGGTTTTATGCCGGCAATTGTTGAACGACAGTTTTTTTCTTGACCACTTGGAAGTTTCTGAACCAAGAAAGGGAAAAATAATGAAGGAACTTCGGCAATTATGTAACTGTTGAACATGATGAATACAGTTAAAATCCATTTTTTGGGAGCTTCAGGTACGGTCACAGGTTCTAAATTTTACTTGGAGACACCAGAGCTGAATCTTATGATTGACTGTGGGATGTTCCAAGGATTGAAAGAACTTCGACAGTTCAATTGGATGCCTTTGCCCATTGATGTCAATAAAATCGACGCCGTTCTGCTTACCCACGGGCATTTAGACCATACAGGCTATTTGCCTAGATTGGTAAAGGAGGGATTTAAGGGGAAAGTCCTGGGAACATTACCAACCTTGAGGATTACCGAGATTATTTTAAAAGACAGTGCCAAAATTCATGAAGAAGAGGCTGAAAAGGCAAATAAGGAGGGTTATAGCAAGCATAGACCGGCACTACCATTCTATACTGTTGATGAAGCTAAAAAAGCAATTGGTTTGTTCGATTCCATCGAGAAGGATCAATGGGTAATACTATCAACCAATATTAGGTGTCGATGGCGGTACAACGGTCATATCATTGGTGCCACTTTTTTGGAATTGGACATTTTTGAAAAACGATTTGTTTTCTCCGGGGATGTGGGTCGCCAGGAAGATTTACTGCTAACACCCCCTGAAAGACCTAAATGGGGTGATTATCTCTTCGTGGAAAGTACATATGGGAACAAAAACCACCCGGATGAGGATGTTGAAGCACTAATGATTAAATTGGTCAAGAAGACCATTAATGAAAGGGGACATCTTATCATTCCCTCATTTGCCGTTGAACGATTGCAGTCTTTAATGTATCAATTATGGATACTTTATAAAAAGAACAAAATCCCTAACATCCCAATTTTTGTCGATAGTCCCATGGGGAATAATGTATTGTCTGTATTTGAGC
>JAHHKH010000238.1 GCA_018679695.1 Maribacter sp. | reverse complement strand
TGAACCATTCCATTTGTTCTTCACCAGCATATTCATTTTTTGTGGATATATGAACAACATTGATCGATTCCTTGAATTCTTTTGCAATACCTACGAGATTCTCAATAGCCTTTAGATCTGCCTCTTCAAGATCAGTTGTATAAACCATAGTGTTGATTTCTTTTTGGGAAAGACTTTCTGGAACAGCCAATACCGGGCAATCTGCCTTTTCTATTAAAGCAGTGGTTGTACTTCCGAGCAAAGCCTCCTTGATTGCGCTCTCACCTTTTTTACCTACAACAATCAGATCAACCTTGAATTTGTTCACACTATCGATTATTGATTCCCACGCAGGCGCACCTTCCACTACTTTTAGGCTTATATTAGAGTTATCGGTCTGAACTCCTAAGTGACCCTCACAGAAAGAGCTAAGACGTTCCTTATGCTCTTTAATGGTCTTTGCCTTTTTCCGGGCATAGGACAGTGACACCGTACTCGCAATGGTCACAGAAAGATCAAATACATGTAAAACCAACAATTTACTTTTTAACTTTTTACTAAAAGCATGGGCAAGTTGCAATGCAGCAATCGAATTGTCAGAATAATCAGTGGCGTAGAGAATTGTTTTCATTATTATTTTCTTTATAACAATGATCAATCTAGTAAATTGTCATATTGTAAAAAATGATCACGGTCAGTTGGCTCAATTAATCTTGTGATAATTATCATTTATTTTTAAAGTCTTCTTTCTTAATTTTAGATTGTTAAGTTGATTTTCTGATGCTGGTGTAAAATAAATCCCGCAAAAGTGTTGACCGCCATTCGGAAATTGGAAGAACGAATAAGATTTGATTATGATAAATTTCAAAAATTTCAATATTGCCGATTGGTTTTCATTTTACCGGATTCTGGCCGTACCCTTGCTACTATCATTGATCTGGTTGCAGGAAAGGGAGTTTTTCACTTGGTTCCTATTGATTAGTTACAGTACTGACGCCATCGATGGTTTTCTGGCCAGAAAACTAAAAATCAGCAGTGCCCGTGGCTCTCAATTAGATTCGATCGGTGATCAAATAACATTTGTAGTAGGTCTAATTGGTCTTTTGGTATTTGAATATGAGTTCATAGCAGCCAACTATGTATTGATCCCAATCGCATTTGTTCCGTACATTCTTCAAATGATTTTGGCTTTCTATAAATATGGTAAAACTACGGCATTCCATACCTATTTGGCTAAATCCTCTGCAATATTACAGAGTGTCTTTATACTTTTTACACTTTTCTTTGCCCCTGTATACTGGCTTTTTTACATGATGATAATTATCGGGGTATTGGAAACAATAGAAGAAATAACGCTTATTTATATGTACGATAATTGGGTGAAAGATGTAAAAGGAATTTATTGGGCCCTAAAAGACGATCGTAGACAATAATCTTGGAAACGACCGCAGATACTACCATTCCCTAGCTTTTAAATTATTATTGGCCGCTCTTAATCTCTTTGTTCTTTTCTTTTTCCAATTTTCTAAAATACCTGCGGGTCAAAAAATTATGCTTCAATGCCTCCATATTTTCGTTAAAACGTATTGATGATTCTTCGATGTTTTTTATCGTATTTTCCAAACTGTTCACAAAAAGTGTGTCCTTGGCCAAAAACTTTATTGCTCCATCCCCTTCCTTTAATTCACCAATTACGCTGTTTAAATTCTTGGTCATTTCCCCTATTTCAATACTTGATTGTTCCAAGTTATTAAGCACATTTTTCATTTTCTGCCCATTTGCAGTATCATTCATTAACACCCCTACAGCACTTTTTTCAAAATTCATTTGATCAACCATTGAATTTAACTTTTGAATGGTATAGTTCGCATCTCGACTCGCATTTTTCAAGTTCTCGATTGTTAGTTTTAAATCGGCGGCCATAAGTGTATCATTCAATAACCTTCCCATGGTACCTTTCCCTTTGGTCATGGCCTGAGTAACCTTTAGTAGATCGGCTGTCAATATCGCCGCATTTTGATTGGTTGTATTCAAGGTACTCAACATATCCTGCGTTGCTATTCTGCTATACGATTTTAACTCATCCCCTTCCGCTATCAGTGAGGCCGATCCCGTTCCAGGTATGATATTAAGGATCATACTCCCCACCAAGCCGTCAGAACCAATTGTAGCTACGGCATCCTTTCTAATGTGATCCATCATCTTTTTTTCAATAAGCATATACACTCTTATTGTAGTATCGTTCACCATATCTATGGCTTTTACAGTTCCAACATTGATTCCTGAGAAGCGCACATTGTTCCCATTTTGGAGCCCATTGGCATTATTGAAAACTGCACTAATAGTGAATGTTTGTCCAAACATATTCTGCCTATTACCTATTAAATAGGCCGCTATAACCAAGAGAATAGTTCCGACTACAACAAATATTCCCAGTTTTAGATTTTCCAAGGTTGTTTTTGCCATGATCTTATTTTTTAAAGAATGCCTCGACTTTTGGGTCGGTGGATTTTGATAATTCAGCATAGGTTCCTTCAGCATAATTAACGCCATCGACCAAGAGTACCATACGTTCGGAAATAACCCTCGCACAATCCACATCGTGCGTTATTATCAAAGAAGAAGTGCCATATTTTTTTTGAATGCTACGCATGAGTTCAATAATTTCCTTAGCTGTAATGGGATCTAGGCCACTTGTGGGTTCATCGTATAGTATAATTTTTGGTTTTAGGATCAAAGTTCGGGCCAGGGCCACTCGTCTTTTCATTCCGCCGGAGAGTTCGGCAGGCATTAAATCCATGGTATGGGCAAGACCCACATTTTCAAGGGCCTCTGCCACCAATGGTGTCGTATCTACTACATTACCCAGCTTCTCTTTATGTCTCCGCATGGGAAATTCCAGATTTTCACGAACTGTCATGGAATCGTAAAGTGCACTCCCTTGAAATAAGAATCCAATGTCAGAACGTAAGGCATCGAGTGTTTTTCTATCCAAGGTTTTTATTTCTTTTCCCATTACCGAAATAAAGCCACTGTCTGGCAGCATAAGCCCGACCAAGCATTTGATCATCACCGACTTCCCGGAACCCGATTTGCCCATCACCACCAAATTTTCTCCTTTATAGAGTTTCAATGAAAATCCGTTTAAAACATGGTTTTCGCCAAAACTTTTGCGCAGATCTCGTATATCGATTACGGGATCAATACCCATATGGGTTTCCTCCAAATTCAATATTTGCCCTTTTTTCAGCATATTATAATTCATAAAAGATATCAGATACAAAAACTGCAATAAAATCTACAAAAAAGAGCAGCAATGATGCCATTACTACTGCTGTATTCGCTGCCACACCAACACCTGCTGTTCCCTTTTTACTGTAATAACCTTTATAGCAACCCACTAGTCCGATAGTAAATCCAAAGAAAAATGACTTCACGGTGGCTGGTATCAAGTCTCCAAATTCCAGGGCATCGAAAACAGTATTGAAATAGAGTTGAAATGAAACGTTACCCTTAATGTTTTCAACCAATGCCGAGCCATATAAGGCTACCATATCACCAAAAATCACAAGTAGGGGAAGCATTAAGGTCGTCGCCGCAATTCTCGTAACAACCAAATATTTAAACGGATTAGTTCCAGATACCTCCATAGCATCAATTTGCTCGGTTACCCGCATTGAGCCTAACTCTGCTCCAATTCCTGAGGCAATTCGGCCTGCACAAATCAAAGCGGTTATAACAGGTCCTATTTCCCGTACTATTGAAATACCCACCATATTGGGCATCCATGAAACAGCTCCAAATTCTATCAGAGTGGGCCTGGATTGTAAGGTTAAGACCAAACCTATGATAAAACCGGTGACTCCTACAAGAACAAGTGATCTATTCCCCATATTGTAACATTGTCGCAATAACTCTTTGAACTCGTAGGGCGGTTTTAGTGCTTCCTTGAAAAAGCGCATAGAAAAATCGGAGAGCTCTCCTATTTCTACAAAGAACTGTTTTAGTCTTTTGGTAGCTTGTACTGCGTATGCCATCTTCAAATGCATTTGAAAAGGAACTATTCAAAGATACCTTTATGTGGGTTTTTAATAAATGACCAATATCATATAAGCACCTGGTTTTAAGGTGCAAATATTTAGACATGATATTGCTCATTTCGCGGATTACAATTGTCGAATAACTTAGCATAAAGATTCAAAACCCTATGAAAACAACATTTGAGATACAAAAATCTATTTCCCCTTTGGATGAAAAGGTGGTCCTGGAAAGACTACACAACATAAACAATATCTGGAATGTAACTATTGATCTAGGTAATAAATCAATTTCTTTTGAATATCTAAATAGAAATGTACTCGAAGTAATTCGAAGGGAACTCAATGAAATGGGGTACCATGTGATCAACGACACCCATCAATTGGACAATAGTGCCAAACCGTGAAATAACGAAATCATTAACCCAATGTCAAAAAGGCTCGCATATACTTTAGCCTTCCTTTTGTTGCTCTTGATTACCATAACCATTGCCAAACTATTGGAAATCAACAAGAGTGCGAACTTAGTCGATACAATTCAAAATCCGGTTGCAATTCAAGATCCGGTTTCAATTCAAAAAAAAATTCAAAAACAATATGTAGTGGTTAATGATACCATACGAATTGAAGACTATTTTGACTTCATGGATTCATTGGTTACCGCTCATGATTCAATAGCTGACTATCCGCTCTCAGAGCATATATTGGTCCACTTAAATTCCTGGATCATTGACACCTTGGCCAATACCGATTATTATAGAATGATGCAAAAGGATTCTTTTACATATGATCAACGAAAATTGATTGTACTCAGACCAAAGGATAGTATTTTTATTCCTGATTCCCTGGAAGTATCTTCAATATTGGAAACCTTTGCGAAGCTGAGATTTGATATAAACTTACCCGAATACAAATTGAGAATCTACGAAGACTCATTGCTCCTATACACCTTTCCTATCCGAATTGGTCAGAACAAAACAAAATACTTGAAAATGAATAATAGGCTAACTGACCTCAGAACTAAACAAGGAAATGGTAAAATCATAGCATATCGGAAAAATCCTGATTTTTATAATCCTGCAACGGGCAAAAAGTTCTTACAGACCAGAAGGGATGATGGAAAGACCACCTTAATGCCCCAAATACCTTGGTTGGTTACTGAAATCGATGGAATAAGAAATGGCCAACTCATACATCCAACTACAAATCCTAAAACGTTGGGCAAGGCTTATTCAAATGGTTGTATTGGTGTTAAGGAATCGGATGCCTGGTATATTTATTATCATTGTCCAATTGGAACCGAAATAAATATTAGATACGATCTTAAAATTATCAATAACCAAGGCACAGAAAAAATATTGGACAATATTTATAAACGGGATATGAGATCCTATTAAAGTAAATAAACCCCAATAAATTTTATCTTAATTCGTGCCTTCCTATATTTGTAAATCAATTTTATGCCCACGTGGTGGAATTGGTAGACACGCTACCTTGAGGGGGTAGTGTTCGCAAGGACGTGCTGGTTCGACTCCAGTCGTGGGCACAAAAAGTCATCCATTAATTTGAGGTGGCTTTTTTTATGGCTTATTATGTTTACATCTTGTATTCCGAAACGTTTGACCGATTCTATAAGGGTCAGACCGGGGACCTTGAGGACCGGCTTAGGAGGCATAACAATGGAATTGAACTCTCAACGAAGGCGTATCGGCCCTGGATACTGGTGTGGTATACCACTGCAAAATCCAGATCCGAAGCGATGCGCCTGGAAAGGAAGCTCAAGCATTTGAACAAAGCCAAAACTCGCCGATTTGTTATAAAATATCCCAGGGAGTAAGGACGTGTGCTGGTCCCGACGCCCCGACCACAGCGTCGGGGGTCGGGATGCTGACCGAAGCGTTAGCATTCGACTCCAGTCGTGGGCACAAAAAGTCACCCATTAATTTGAGGTGGCTTTTTTTTATGGCTTATTATGTTTACATCTTGTATTCCGAAACGTTTGACCGATTCTATAAGGGTCAGACCGGGGACC
>JAHHKH010000224.1 GCA_018679695.1 Maribacter sp. | reverse complement strand
ATACAGAATGCCAAAGCGGTGAACATGCCCAAAGACAATGTTGAAAGGGCTATCAAAAGGGCCACCGACAAGAGTTTAGGCGATTATAAAGAGGTATTGTTCGAAGGCTATGCTCCCCATGGAATTGCTATTTTGATAGAAACTGCAACCGATAATAACACCAGAACCGTTGCTAATATCAGAAGCTACTTCAATAAGTGCAATGGGAGCTTGGGAACTTCGGGATCTGTGGAATTCATGTTCGACCATACCTGCAATTTTCGTATCCCTACAGAGGGTATTGATCCCGAGGAATTGGAATTGGAAATGATCGATTTTGGTGCGGAGGAAGTTTTTGTAGATGAGGACGGTATTCTGATCTATGCACCATTTGAAAGCTTTGGATCTATACAAAAAGAACTGGAAAAGAGGGAAATTGAAATCCTCTCTTCAGGTTTTGAACGTATTCCTCAAGTGACTAAAAAACTTTCTCCTGAAGAAGTTGCCGATGTCGAAAAACTATTGGAATAGATTGAAGAGGATGATGATGTGCAGAACGTTTATCATACTATGGAGGAATAAGTACTGCTTGCCTGACTGAAATTGACCCAGTCACCTACCCGTTTTTGTATCTAAAACCATTGATTTTTTTAAGGCATCTAGGGAGATTACCCATCCCTATGCTTAAATGACCTACGCCATTTACCCTGACCTTCAAACTCGTAAATTTTATTGAAATCGCGATAACCTTTTTTGAATAACATTCAATAATAATGATTATGAAAGCACTGGGTAAACTATTCTTGTTCCTTCCCTTATTCGCATTTTTACTATTTTCCTGTTCAAAAAGCGGGGATCCTGCCGATGAATTGGTAAAAGAAGGTGATTTTAAAATAAGTGAATTAGCGGGCAATTGGGAAGCTACCTATGCTAATTTTAACGACGGTGCCCAACAGCGTGTAGACGTTGTAGGTGAAGGGGGCACAGTAAGCATTAGCGTTCAAAGTAGTGGCAGGTTTACCTTGACTATTGATCCCGCAGATCGTGCGGCCTACACCCTAAGGGGCGAAATGTCCTGGGAACTCTTTGAAGGTGATTATTATTTCGCCATTGAATGGGATGATTATCCCGGAGACTGGGATACCTACGGGGCAACACTTACTGCAACCACATTTACCATAAGTGGGGGGTTTGACTCTGCTGAATATGACTTTGACAACGATGGTACATTTGAGGCTTGCAGTTTAGGCATGGGGTTTGTAAGGGTTTAGGTATATTCCGGGATTTTACCCACAACCCCTTTAAAGAATTCCTGATAAGCCTTAAAATCGGCTTCGATATTTTCGGACGGGAACAGTGGTTCGGAAAATTTGATCTGTTTACGACCATAGTCAAAGGCAACTAAAATGATAGGTACATTGGCAGCCTTGGCTATATAGTAGAATCCTGTTTTCCATTTTTCAACTTTCCTGCGCGTGCCTTCCGGCGACAGGGCCAATCTAAAAACCTCCTTTTCATTGAAAATATTGGCAATGGCCGTTACGGTATCGCTACTTTTACTGCGGTCGATAGGAGCGCCGCCCATCCACCGAAAATACCACCCAAATGGCGGTTTAAAAAGGCTTTTCTTGCCAATAAAATTAATATCTTGATTAATTACCCTGCGAATTAAAAGCCCCATAAAAAAATCGACCCAACTTGTATGCGGCACCACCGCTACAACGCATTTATTCAATTGGGGAAATTCCCCAACAGTCTTCCAACCAAGCAATTTATAATAAATGAATTTTGCAAGTTTATGCATTCAAGGGGAACTAAATTTTTTGATAAATCGATTTTAACTTGGCAGGTGTGACTATCTGCTTCCAGTGATGTCCCAAAGCATTCTCCCAAAGCGGTGTCATACCCATTGAAACCGAAATCATTGTATTGAATTCATCATCTGATAAATTTGCGCATAAACCAACGGGTAATTCTATTTCTTGTTTATCCCTCATTATCTTGAACAGCGCCACTCCCTCAGGGTAGAACTCCTCTAAATGCTGAAAAACCAAACAATTGCCCAGACCGTGTTTTATCCCCAGAAGATAGGATAACCCATAACTCATGGCATGTGCCACACCTACTTGTGAGTAAGCAATGCTCATACCTCCATGCCAAGAGGCCATCATTAGTTTATCCCTTGACTCACAAGGTGTTAGTCCGTTCAAAAAAACTTCTTTACAGAGTTCAAAAGCCTTCTCACCATAACTTTGGCTAAAAGCATTCAGGAAAGTCCCGTTAAGCGATTCTATGCAATGGATATAACAATCCATTCCCGTATAAAACCATTGTTCTTTCGAGACGCCTTTCGTTAAATCTGGATCTAAAATTACTTGGTCAAAGGGTGTATGGTCTGAATTGATGCCCAGCTTCTTCTCGGGTCCCAGTAATACCGTAGTTCTAGAAACCTCGGCTCCAGTGCCACTTATCGTAGGTATACCCACATGATATACAGATGGTTTTTTGACCAAATCCCACCCTTGGTAAATACAAGAACTACCTTCGTTATTCATCATAATGGCCACAGCCTTGGCCAAGTCCATTACCGAACCACCACCAATACCGACGATACCTGAAGGAAGCTCCTCGAAATCACCTTGGATTTTAAGGACCAAAGCATCCACTTGATTCGTCTTAGGTTCCTCATCTGTAGATACAAAAATGATCTGATCACAAAAAATAGCGGGAATCCTTTTCACTAATTCGGAGCCTACAAAAACATCATCAACCAAGAATATAAAGGGAGAATCCGAATTTTTACGTTTGGGCATTAAAATTTCACCCAATTGATCAAAACTTCCCCTACCAAAGACCACGCGCGGTACCATTGGAAAATTCCGGTATTTTACTTCTTGTGATGAAGATACTATTCTGGGTTCACTCTTATCCTTTAATTCCATAGCATTAATTCAAATAGTCCAAAATCTCTTTCAAACCATTAATTTTCAAATAATCGAAATCTTGATTCTTTATTGACACTTGCTCATGTTGCCAGGTCGTGTGAAAAGGAACATGTACCGCTTTGGCCCCAATATTCAAAATAGGTAGCACATCAGATTTTAGGGAATTTCCGATCATTAAAAATTCATCAACCTCTATTTCAAGATGGTCCAAAAGGTTTTTATAGTTCTCTTCCTTTTTATCACTCAAAACCTCAACATGGTGAAAATATTTAGACAGGCTCGACTTTTCCAGTTTTCGTTCTTGATCCAACAGATCACCTTTTGTTAATACAATCAGGCGATATTTATCACCAAGTTCCTTTAAAACCTCCTTGACCCCATCCAATAATTCAACAGGATGGTCAATCATTCTTTTACCAAGATTCAGGATTTCATGAATCGTTGCTTGTGAAACCTCATTATTAGATAGCTCCAGGGCAGATTCGATCATAGAAAGCATAAAACCTTTGATACCGTAACCATACAGTTCCAAATTATCCATTTCCTTTTTGAACAACTCTTGGTCAATTTTGTTCTTGGTTTCAAATCCTTCCAAGAGGTCAGCAAATTTTTCTTCGGTCTCACGAAAATAGGTCTCATTCACCCAGAGGGTGTCGTCAGCATCAAAACCTATTACTTTTATAGTACTAAAATCTACTTCCATGCGGCCTGTGCTCTTTTTAAATCATCAGGGGTATCAATCTCAATTCCACTAACCTGCGTCTCTACCATTTTAATTTTTTTGCCATACTCCAAATACCTGATTGCCTCAATCTTTTCCTTGGCTTCCAAGGGTAACATGGGTAATCTTTGAAAATCCATTAGAGCCCGTTTCCGAAATGCATAAATACCTTTGTGCTTATAATAGATATCCTTAATCTCCTTATCTCTAGGGTAAGGAATTGGCGATCTTGAAAAATATAGGGCAAAATTACGGTTATCGACAATCACTTTAACGGTATTGGGATCATTTATTTCGTTCCAATCGTCAATTCGAACCATCAGTGAAGCCAAGTCAATCTCCCCGGAATGGTCTTCCTTGAACACCTTAATAACCCCTTCCAAACTTTCACGATCTGTAAAAGGTTCATCTCCTTGTACATTGACGATAATGTCAACGTCCATATCAGTAACGGCCTCAGCAATTCGATCACTGCCACAGTCATGTTCCTCAATGCTCATAATGGCATTACCTCCTGCATTTGCAATGGTATCATAGATAATCGTACTATCGGTGACTACATAAACCTCGCTGAACAAACCTGTATTTACGGCCGCTTCATAGGTTCGGAGAATTACAGGCTTTCCGGAAAGATCCTGCATTAATTTCGCGGGAAATCTAGAGGCTGCATAGCGCGCCGGTATCATGGCAATAATTTTCACTTACTTCTTTTTAGATTGATCGGTTATGATTTTACCCTTGGTCTTAGCTTTCGATAAATCATAAATACGAATATTAAAATTGCAATAACCAGAAAGGCTGCGAATATAGGTGCAAAAATCGATGCTGCGGAAACCACGACTGCGGTTCCGGTTTCAACTGTGGAAACCAAGGGATTTGCCACTCCGCCTGTTGTAGCGGATGATGCCAATCGGGTGGATGCCCCAGCTCCTTTTATGGCTGTCGCGGTACCTCCTCCCGCAATGATAGCCAATGACCAAGTTACAACGGGGTCTAAGTTGGCGACCGTGGAAACCATTACCGCAGTCCCTGCGATTGCGGCTAATGGAATCGCAATACTATCCAGCAAATTATCTACCCAAGGAATGAAATAAGCAAAAATTTCAGCCAAAGTCGCTACCCCGAGGGTTATCAATGCCGCCATACTTCCAATCCATTGCCAATTTTCATTTAGTTCCCAAACACCGAAATAAGAAGCAAGACTCAAAGCGAACAAGGGTAGAAATACACGGAAACCGACAGAAGCTGCCAATCCGACGCCCAAGAATATACTTATGATAGTTTCCGAGTTCATTTTTTGGTTTTCACTAAATTAAGTTATTCCGATTCAAGAAAAAAATCGGATTTGAATCCGATCAGATATAATTGCTTCTTTGCCCTGGTAACCGCAGTATAGAGCCATCGGAGGTACTCTTTGTCAATACCATTAGGCAAATAGGGTTGTTCCACAAAAACCGTATTCCATTGTCCACCCTGTGATTTATGGCAGGTAATGGCATATGAGAACTTTACCTGCAAAGCATTGAAATACTTGTTGTTCTTAACCCCCAGGAACTTCTTGTATTTCGATTTTTCATGGGCATAGTCTTTCATTACTTCTTGGTATAATTTATTCCCATCCTCATAGGACAAGGAAGGGGTAACCGCCTTTATAGTATCTAAAAGTAAAACCGTTTCAAATGGCCGCTGATTGGGATAGTCGACCATTTTAACCTTCACTTCGGCAAATTTGAATCCGTATAATTCCTTGATCGCAAATATTTCCAAAATCTCAATAATGTCACCATTGGCAATAAAACCGGCTTCAGATGTAGGTTTTAACCAAAAATAGTTGTTTTTGACCACCATCATATAGTCACCAACAGCCAAGTCATTCTCCAAATAAAGAATCCTGCTACGAATGTTTTCATTGTATAGATTTGCCCTCTTGTTCGACCGCACGATCAGCGCTGTTTCTTCTTTTCCATTCTCCGCATAGGAGGTATCTATGGCTTCCTGTATTTCATAGCCGTCCACTAACCTCACGATGTCCCTGAAGGGGCTTACATTAAATTTGAATTCATCAAAATAAGATCCCTGTAATTGTTCCCTCAGCAGGGTTGCGTTAACCAAAATTCCGGAATCCTCGGACTGCCGTACAACCTCATCCAATTCAAGTCTAGTCACCTCTTTATTATAATTGAGTTCTAATTTCCCTTCATCCAAAGCCGGACTTAAGTCAAGATGAACCGGTGGAAGTTGGGCCGTGTCCCCGATCAAAATCAATTTACAATTGTGACCCGAATAGGCAAACATCAACAAGTCATCGAGTAGTGATCCATTTTCAAAAAGTTTGGAGTCCGCTGGAGTATCTGGGATCATTGAAGCTTCATCAACAATGAATATGGTATTTCGATGTTTATTGGGTGCTAAAACAAACTGTATACCTCCTCCTGTTTGCTTTTTGGGAAAATAAATTTTCTTATGAATCGTATAGGCTTTTGTTTTGGAGTAATTAGACATGACCTTAGCCGCCCTACCTGTAGGCGCCATTAACACAGCCTTCATTGTGGTTCGCCATAAATTATTGACTAATGTACCGACAATGGTTGTCTTTCCGGTCCCGGCGAAACCCTTCAATAAAAATAGGCCTTCCGCATTTTTAGAAAGAACAAAACTAGACAATTGTTGCAATGCGACCGACTGCTTTGGTGTAGGTTCGTGAGGAAATTTTTCCTTTAAAATGGTAAAAAATGAAGAATTGGTAAGCACATTCATAGACACCAAAGATAATCATGATAATTGGTCAAGCTCAGCAAATCCCCGATATTCGATTAAAAAATATGATTGGAATTCGTTAAAACTTCAAGGGATACCGCTCTACTTTGAGATTGATGACACCCCGCCATCGACTGATTAACCTCAACAAACAGGTATATTTTCCATTCCAGTCAATATGCATAAATCCTATTGTAAAATATTAGGCAGTTTGCAAAAAAATTGTAGATTTGTGTTAACCACTAAAATATAATTAACACTTACAAAATGAAGATCATAATACAAATTGTACTTTGGATTGCATGTATCGGATTTGGATACCTAATTTACCAATCTGTAACGGGCCCTATGGAGTTTAAAAAGGTCAAACAAGAGCGCTTTGCAAAGGTCGTAGCGAAATTAAAGGATATTAGAAATGCGCAAGAGGCCTATAAAACTGTGAATGGCAGGTACGCCAATGATTTCAAGAGTTTAATCACTTTTGTTGATACCGGTAATTATACCATAACCCAGCAAAGGGATTCGTCATATATGGAGATGGATAAAACTTACGGTATTGAACTTTTAAGGGAAGTTAAAATCATCGACACTTTAGGTTTTGTCTCGGTTAAGGATTCATTGTTTAAAAATGATGATCGTTACAAAAGCCTAATGAACGTTCCCGGCGCAACCAGTGGTGAAAAATTCGAAATGAAATCAACAATCATTGATAAAGGAGGGTACAAAGCACCGGTGTTCGAAGCTAAAGTAAAGAAGAATGTTGTTTTGGGCGACCAACCTAAAGACTTATTGGACCGTGAAAATGCACAGGTTAGTGTTGAGGAAATTAATGGCGACATAATCAGAGTAGGTTCCTTGGAGCAAGTTAGCACTAGTGGCAACTGGCCACCAATTTATGACAAAAAAGAAGACAATTAGAACTGAAGATAATTCTTTGAAAGATTATATGAAACTGTCCATTCAAGTTAGCT
>JAHHKH010000220.1 GCA_018679695.1 Maribacter sp. | reverse complement strand
TGAACCCTGATGTTGCATGATTGGGATCACTGGTCTGGTCATAGTCATCTTGATGACAGTTCACACAATCCGGTGAAAGACCGGTATATGTACCATTGGAATGGCATTGCGTACAATCCTGAATATCGTGGCCCAAGGTCAATGGGAAAAAGTCATGGTTTATCAAGGCAGGCGTCCATCCTGGGTTTGTAGTATGACAGGATGCGCAGTCTGTTGAAAATCCACTGGTTTGATGGTTTGGATCTTGCGTTGCCATATAATCATCTTGGTGACAGCTTACACATTCGGGTGAAGCATCGGAATAATTATCGGTGGTATGGCATTGGGTACAATCTTGAATGTCATGGCCCTCGGTTAAAGGGAAAAAGTTGTGGTTTATACTTTCGGAGTCCCATCCAAAACCTAATGGATTATGGCATTCGATACAATCGGTAGAATAGCCCGAGGTCGTATGATTGGGATTTTGGGTACTTGAATAATCATCTTGGTGACAGCTAAAACAATCATTACCTAATCTATCAAATCGCAACGAGGTTTCCGAGGCATGGCATTCAATACAACTTAGATTACCATGCGATCCTATCAAGGGAAAACCGTTCGCCTCATGCAGTTCGGGAATAAGGTCTACCAACCAGGTTTGTGAATCATGACAGCGAACACAATCATTCCCTACCGATTGGCTATGCACATCGGTATGGCAAGAAATACATTCCATGGGAGCTTCTTCAAAGACCAACGAACTATGACATAGCTTGCAATCGGTTTGTTGGTGTGTTCCTTCTAACTGATAGTCAGTCTTATCATGGTCAAATTGAATGGTTTGGTAGTTGATGCTCCACCCAGATGGATTATGACAACGCACACAGTCCATCTTCAACTGCTCACCGTGAGGTGATTGGCCGAGAATGGGTGTAATTCCCAGGAAGAGAACCACTATTGCAAGTGACAGTCGATACATCTGAATTTCTGAATTTTATATATTACTTCGATTTTCCCTTTTGCATTGGTAACCTCATGGCAGGCACTGCATTGGATTTTGGCATGTATGCCTTCTAGGGGAAAATCGGTCAGGTCGTGATTGAAAGTTTCCGGGAACCAGCTGCTCGTTACATGGCATCTTGTGCAGTCGGTAATCCCGTCTATAGCAAATGTTTCATCATGTATATTTTCATGGCATGCAATACAAGCTGTATCCAAGTTAGCGAATTTCTGATTCGAATCTGTTTTAGCATCAGCTATTTCGGCGAAATGGCATTCCCTACAGGACACTTCGGTATGCTTACCACTCAGGGGCCATTCGGTTTGATCGTGGTCAAAATCGACAGCGGTCCATGCGTCATTAATATGGCAAACGGTACAATCATCCTTTGGATAATACTTCTCACTTATATAGCCTTGGTGTATATCTTGGTGGCAATCAACACAGGTTCCGCCTAGGTTTTTAAATGTCCATCTATCATTATCCTCACTGACATGGCATGCGAAACAAGGGGTTGCCATATGCGCACCTTCCAATGGAAACTGGGTTTCTTGATGCTCCTCAAGTGTAAAAAGACTATAATCAAATCCGTTTTCGAGCGAATGGCATTCCACACAATCGGGAGTCACATTATTTTCCTGAAATTCCCCTCTGTGATAATCGTCATGACAATTACTACAGGCCGTAAAATCGATAGGGGTTGAGAAACGTTTATCGTGACATTGCCTGCAATCTACCCCTTGATGTTTACCCTCTAAAGGATAATCTGTGGTAGTATGATCAAAAAAGTCCATTTTGCGTAATGAGAGAAAACTACTTTCCCGATGGCATTTAACACATTCATTGCCGTATTTGCCATCATGAATATCGGCATGGCATGTGACACAGCTGTTTTCATTGACATTGCTTCTATCTTGAAAAACCTCCAAGGGATCATTTGAATAAGAATGACAACTAAAGCAATCCTCGGATTTATGCTTTCCCCTTAAAGTGAACTCAGTGAGGTCATGATCAAAATTGCCCTTACCAATAAAATCCGAAAAAGCCGATTCGGTATGGCATTGGGTACACTGACCTGCCAATTGATCGTTGTGCGGGTCGTCATGGCAGGAGATGCAGTCATTGAATGATAAATCAGTGAATTCCTGAAATTCCTTCCCGTTTCTAGTCGTTACTTGATGGCATTCAAGACAATCAACATTGGCATGTTCCCCTTTAAGTTGAAAATCGGCCTCTTCATGGTCAAATTTTGGAGCCGGTTTAAAACCATCCATAGTATGGCAATCAATACAGGTATTGGATAAGGTTTTTTGATGATAATCGTCATGGCAGGATAGGCAGGTTTCATCCAATCCTAAAAAAGTGTTTTTCCTTTTTTTAATATCCGAATCCACGATATTTTCTGAAACATGGCATTTTCTGCAATCCACTTCCTCATGCCTGCCTTCCAACTCATAGCCAGTCAGGTCATGATCAAAATTATCTTCATCAAATCGGGTCATTTCGAAGTTGCGACCATGATGATCGCCATGGCATTCAAAACAATCCCTGTTTTTAACACTGCGCTCTGCATGATATCCACGATTTTTATTGATGAGCGATTGAATTTCGGTATGGCATTCCAAGCATTTTTTATCGGATACTTTATCACCTAGATCGTGACAAAGGGTGCAATTACTTATACCTTCCAAATCGGCATGTGCCTGGGACAGGTCACCAGGTGATATCTGTCCATAAGAATTGATTATGGCCAGAAAAAATAGTATTACTATATGTTTAGCTCTATATCCCAACTGCAATCAATGTTTTTTCATAATATGCCCATGGCGTTTGGTAATTTCTATACCAGCATTTTGTAAAAAACTAGTTGGTAGTTCACCGCCTGCAAAAATATAGACCAGGTCGTTATCAATTTCAATTTGGTCATCATCGGTACCCAAAAGAACACTTTGCTCACCTATTGATATCAAATTCGAATTATATAAGACATTTATGGTGGCCTTAGCCATCGCCTCTTCTATTTTTTCCCTGTTTTTGGGTTTCAGCCTTGAAAATTTGTCTTTTCTATAAGAAAGGACCACCTCATTCTTGTCTTTCAATAACAAAGCGGATTCAATCGCAGAATCCCCACCACCTACAACGATTATTTTTTTATTGGATATCTGCTCAGGTTCCAATAATCGGTATGCTACTTTATGGGTATCCTCACCTGGAACTCCCAGTTTTCGTGGTGTACCTCTACGACCAATGGATAAAAGTACTTGGTTGCAAACGTATTCATTGCCTGTATTGGTTGTTACTTTAAAGGTCTCATCAGCGGCGGGAACAATACTTTCTACTTTGGTATGTTCAATAATTTCAAGATCATGCTCATCGATTACCTTTTTCCATAATTGCAGTAATTCATCCTTTGAAGTGTCATATAATTTGGCCTTTCCGTAAAGAGGAAGGTCCATTGGTGTAGTCATTACAATTTTTGACCTTGGAAAAGTATAAACCGTACCACCTAAGGAGTCCTGTTCCAAGGTAATTGCCGACAAACCGAGCTCTTTGGCGGCCAGTGTAGCCGAAATACCTGCGGGACCGGCACCAATGATTACGACATCCAGAACATTTTCCTTGGAGGTTTTTTTGTTTTTGGCAATACTTTTCATCGCCTGCTGCCCTTGCTCTACGCTATTTTTTATCAACCCCATGCCGCCCAATTCCCCGGCAATGTACATGCCTTTGATGTTCGTTTCATACTCTTCGCTGACATGCGGCAGATCAACCCCTCTCTTTTCCGTACCGATCCTAAGTGTAATGGCTTCCACTGGACAATCATGGAAACAAGCACCATGGCCTATGCAATTCGATGTATTGATGACAGTAGCAACGCCATCAACAATACCCAGAATATCTTTTTCCGGACAGGCGGTAATACAGGCTCCACTTCCTATACAGGTATTTAGGTCTATATAAGGATATAATGAAACCGGTTCAAATAACCCTTCTTCTTTAGCGACCTCAACCTTCTGAACGGTCTCAATGGTCTTTTTGTTCTTTTTTCTAAGGTATAACCATACCGTAAGGCCACAAAGCAGGAACACTGTCCCATAAACGATGAGTTCTTCCAATAAAACTTCTTCCATTAGTTCAAGTGTTTGGGTGTACTTATTTAAACAATTGGGACGGGTAATACCCTACCTTTTTAAAAGATCCATTTATAGCCGAATGCCAGGGTTACCCCAATATGGATCACAACAATGACCAGCATGATGAGTGCAAACGGCATATGGGCGACGTGCCAATACTTAAATAGACGCTGCATTGCCTGTAATCTCCTTATTTTTTTTGAAAGTGAAATTTCATTTTTCACCATTTTAATGATGGTACTTCTATCCGATTTTGGCAAGTCTTTTCGATTCAGGACCTTTCGTAAATACCCTAATTTTTTTCTGTTGTCAGTTGTATTTTCATCACTCATCAAATCAGCGATGATTTCCAGGGTATTTGATTCAAGATTGAATTTTTGGTGCAAAACCACTGCCAAATCGGTCTTCATTTCCTTTAACTCATTCATGGTCATTTGCCTACCCTCAATGGTTTTGGGAATTTGATTGTAGATAAACCTGCCTGCAACACCACTTAAGACCACGGCTACCATACTCCAAAATGCCACGGAGATGATGCCTCCGAATTTAAATGCAGTGTGGAACAAGACCAGGATGGGGCCTAGTGTACACAGAAAAATATGGAATTCCAATAAATACTTCAATCGTATGTGTTTGGCCAAGAAATTATATCGCTTTCGTGCAATGTAAATGGTTACACCAAAAAGTATCATTACGGTTCCTAGGATACCAAGACCTTGACCATAAATTCCGCTGGGTTTAAACCAGTTATGTCTAGGATGATAAAACCGTTCTTCCAAGGAAGTGTTATAGTAGGTAAAACCTATATAAAACAAATATAGGGTCACCGCTATCGTAATTAGGATCATCCCTGATATATACGCTATGTGCGCAGACTTTTTCATTACTATATTAACTGTTTAATATTGAAAATGTTATATCATGAATAGTTTTTTCAAAAGAATATATAGGCAAAAGACTGTTTCGGAATATTGGGAAATTTTCAATAAATGACAAGTTGTATAGAAATAATAGATGTCCAGTCTTCATGGATTCCTTTTGAATCTTTGGGTCATTGCTGATTTCATTAAGAATTTTATCAAAATGCATTATTACATCAAATTATTCCAAAATCCTTTGAATGATTCTAGCAAATGGGTCGTATATTCGGCTTTTTTAGCATTCATGGATTAAATAAATTTGTATGATAATAGGTGTTTTTAAGGAAACATTCGGAAACAAGGTTGGATTAGTTCCTTCAGTAGTTAAGAAGTTAGTAAAAAGGGGGTATTCGATACTGGTTGAGTCAAAAGCAGGTAGGAAAGCATACGTTGCAACCGCGGAATTTGAAGAGGTAGGTGCAACCACTTGCAAGCGGGAGGATCTATTTGAAAAGTCCGATATTCTTATATCCTTTACACCCTTGTCCGATGAAGAGATAAGCTTGATAAAACCGGGCAGCATCTATATCTCGCATTTTAAGCCCTATATCTATAAGAGGGTGGCCGATAAATTAATAGAGCAGAATATCTGGGCTTTTAGCCTGGATATGATTCCAAGATCTTCAATTGCACAATCAATGGATGCCTTATCCTCAATGTCGTCAATTGCAGGTTACAAAGCAGTTTTAAAAGCTGCAGCTTTATTGCCTAGATATTTACAAATGATGATAACTTCAGCGGGAAGTATAAAACCCGCGCAAGTTTTTGTGATAGGAGTGGGTGTTGCAGGATTACAGGCCATAGCAACTGCCAAAAGGCTTGGGGCAGTGGTTGTTGCGATAGACACCAGACCTGAAACTGAAGATGAGGTCAAAAGTCTGGGCGCTAAATTTTTGAAAGTAACTGGGGCAGATCAGCCTAAGGAACAAGGTTTTGGGGCACCGCAAAGCCCAGAATATATTGCCAAACAACGTCAAATGATTTTCGACACCATCGCCAGTTCTGATATTGTTATTTGTTCAGCCACCGTGAGGGCCGCTAAAGCCCCTGTTATCGTCACTAAGGAAATGGTGAAAAACATGCGAAGAGGTAGCGTAATTATGGATTTGGCAGCAGATGCCGGGGGTAATTGTGAGCTCACCGAGAACAATAAGACGGTAACCCTCAATTATGTGAGGATTGTGGGGGATTCCAACCTTTCCGATGCTGCTGTGGTAGATGCGAGCACCCTTTTCGCTAATAACGTATACAATTTTTTAAAACATATCTCCAATAAGGAGAATCTCCAGATACGGACCGATATGGAAGAAGACGAGATATTTTCGTCTTCTTGTATCGCAAGACCCCAAAAAACTTTAAGTAATGAATGAAATCATAGTCTTTTTTGAGCAAAACATAGAAATTATCTATCTATTGACCTTTGCCGTTTTCCTAGGATTTGAAGTTATTTCAAAAATCCCGACGGTTTTGCATACGCCATTGATGTCTGGTTCAAACGCCATTAGCGGAGTGGTTCTAATTGGAGCTATTCTCGTG
>JAHHKH010000212.1 GCA_018679695.1 Maribacter sp. | reverse complement strand
CCACAATAACGATTTCTCCTTTTGGGGGTTTGTCGGTATAGTGGTCCAAAACTTCCCTGATAGGGCCACGAATGGTTTCTTCATAGAGTTTGGTCAATTCCCGGGAAACGGAAATCAACCGATCTTCACCAAAATACGCAGTAAACTGCGTAAGAGTTTTCAAAAGTTTATGGGGCGATTCGTAAAATATCATGGTACGCGTTTCTTCGGCCAAGAGTTTCAATCTGGTCTGCCTTCCTTTTTTCACGGGAAGAAATCCCTCAAAAACAAATTTATCGTTGGGCAATCCACTATTTACCAAAGCCGGCACAAAAGCAGTCGCCCCTGGGAGACATTCGACAGCGATACCGTTTTCCAAACATGTTCTGGTCAACAAAAATCCAGGATCGGAAATCGCAGGCGTACCGGCATCCGAAATCAATGCAATGTTTTCCAAACCAGTTTTTAAGCGATTCACCAAGCCATCAACTGTTTTATGCTCATTATGCATATGATGGCTTTGCATAGGGGTGTTTATTTCATAATGTCGTAAGAGCTTACCGCTGGTACGTGTGTCTTCAGCTAAAATGAGGTCTACTTCCTTTAATACTTTTATCGCCCGTAAAGTAATGTCCTCGAGATTCCCAATCGGGGTTGGTACAATGAATAATTTGCCCATACTTTTTTTTTAGTTCCGTACCCTCTTCCCTAAAAAATAGGAAACAAGCAAGAATACCAATGCCATTAATGCGCCATAATGCTCACCGTCACCAATCATAACATGGGCAAAAAAGGCCAGCATAAAATTAAAGAAGAAACCCGCATAGGCCCATTCCTTAAGGTTACCACCAAAATTGCCCAAAATAACCAACAACCCTAAAATTTTCAGCGTTGCCAACGGATAAATGATATATGTTGGAAAGCCCAAAACCGAAAATGCCTTTACTATTTCCGCATGATTGAAAATATACATGCCTGCGGAAAATAATACCAAAACTGTTAATA
Organism: Maribacter sp.; assembly: GCA_018679695.1. Taxonomy (GTDB): domain Bacteria; phylum Bacteroidota; class Bacteroidia; order Flavobacteriales; family Flavobacteriaceae; genus Maribacter_A. The sequence goes on along the minus strand of JAHHKH010000212.1, from coordinate 9,519 downwards.
GTGCGGTAGCTATCCAATAAATTAGTTTTTGTGCTTTCATCGCCTTAATGGTGATGCGAAAATTAAAGGTAGCTAAAATTGACCAATACCAAATAAGAAGGTCCCACGCTCATGTGGGACCTAAAACAGAGTTAAGATTTTAATATTCTTATGAAAATTTACGCTCTATCAAGGAAAGCAAACGTTCTTCATATTCTTCCTTACCCTCCCAGTTATTATAATCGGGTTTTACCATATTCTTGATGAAAGCTATTGAACGTTCCTCGGTATCAATCGTATTCAATTGGGACAATACGCGATTGTAATCTTCGGTACTTTCATTGAACAAATGCTTTACAAAAGCCAAACGGTTGTTTAAATCGATCTTCAACTCCTTTTCTGCCAACTTATCGTTCAATGATTTAACTTTATCCCCCTTATTCCCCTTACTGCCAGATTGGGGTTCAAAAAGCTCCTTATCGTTCTTCATTAGATTTGGTTTCGCCATAAATTCAGCCAAAACCTCATCAACAGAATCACCATTCGGCATTTCGGAAACCATATCCCTTATGGTCTGCATACCAGGTGTAATGATATCCTCTTCATGAGGATTACTTTCAGGAACAGATGAATCTACATTTAGTACGGCATTGGCCATTTTTTCGAATTTGGCGGCAATCACATTTTTGGTAACATCGACCTCTATATCGTTCAATTTTTCCTCTATGAACTTAAGTACCGCCAATTTCTCATAAAGATTTTTGGAAGCCTCATACAATTCGGTAATTTCATTCAGATTTCTAGAGGTAATGATGTCGGTGGACATTTTCACCAATTCCTCTTTTAATTTTCTTTTCATCTCTTTTATTTTATCCTTTCGGAAAAGGTGCGTCTTTTTTAATAACTTTATCTTTCTTATAAATAAGAACGAAAAAACACCTAATTTTCGTCTAAAATTACAAAATGTTTCTCGAAAATACTGTTAATCATAAGGAACAATTCGGCTGGATAGAAGTTATCTGTGGCTCTATGTTCTCTGGTAAGACCGAGGAATTGATACGTAGACTAAAACGTGCGCAATTCGCCAAACAGAAAGTAGAGATTTTTAAACCTATGGTCGACACAAGGTTCCATGAGGAAAAGGTGGTTTCGCATGATGCAAACGAAATACGCTCTACCCCCGTACCTGCAGCGGCGAATATCCGGATCTTGGCCGACACCTGTGATGTTATAGGCATTGACGAAGCCCAGTTTTTTGATGATGAAATCGTTACTGTTTGCAACGACCTTGCCAATAGAGGTGTTCGTGTGATCGTCGCCGGATTGGATATGGATTTTAAGGGCAATCCTTTTGGCCCTATGCCTGCGCTTATGGCAACGGCCGAGTATGTGACCAAGGTACACGCTGTCTGCACCAGGACAGGAAATTTGGCTAATTATAGTTTTAGAAAAGCGCAAAATGATGATTTGGTCCTTTTGGGGGAAACAGGGGAATATGAACCCCTGAGCAGGGCAGCGTACTATAAGGCAATGCTCAAGGAAAGGGTCAAGGAAATCGACGTTGACGTTGAGGAACTTCCTCAAACCAAAAAAGATGCCAATGCCTGAGACCTTGGAAACTGTTTTAGAGATCGATTTAAATGCCTTAGAACACAACTACCATTTTTTACGGAATAGACTAAAACCTGAAACAAAGTTTTTAGGAGTGGTAAAAGCCTTTGCCTATGGTTCCGATGCCGTTGCAATCGCCAAAAAGCTTGAGCATTTGGGTGTTGATTATTTGGCTGTAGCTTACGTCAAAGAAGGTGTTGCCCTGCGCGATGCAGGTATACAAACCCCTATATTGGTACTTCATCCCCAGCCTGCGAATTTCGAAGAACTTATTAAACGATGTCTTGAACCCAGTATATATTCCCCAAGAATATTAAGGGCGTTTTTGAGTGCTTGTGAAAAGTTGAACGAAAAATCGTATCCCGTACATATTAAATTCAATACTGGCTTGAACCGATTGGGATTTTGGGAGAATGATATTGATTACATTATTGATCAAACACAAGATAGAAGTGAAATTAAAATTGTTTCTGTTTTTTCACATTTAGCTGCTTCTGAAGATCCAAAGGAGAACCCTTTTACACGACAACAAATCAGAACTTTTGAAAAAATCACAAAAGAGGTCGATGAAAAGTTAGGATATACTCCATTTAAACACGTATTGAATACCTCGGGCATTATCAATTATCCAGAGGCACAATTTAATATGGTTCGCAGCGGTATCGGTCTTTATGGTTTCGGAAATGAAAAGGGCATTGATGCATCCTTGCAGCCCGTTGCAACTTTGAAAACAGTCATCTCACAGTTACATAAAATAGAACCAGATGAAAGTGTTGGTTACAATAGGGCTTTTACATCAGATGGCTATAGGATTACCGCAACACTACCATTAGGGCATGCCGATGGTATAGGCAGGCAATATGGCAAAGGGAACACCTTTGTGAATGTAAAGGGAACATTGGCACCTATCATCGGAAATGTATGCATGGATATGATTATGATCGATGTTACCGGAATTGACTGCAAAGAAGGTGACGAAGTTATTATTTTTGGTAAAAATCCAACGGCCGATGAGTTCGCTGCAACCGCCAACACCATTTCCTATGAATTGATTACGGGTATATCACAACGCGTAAAACGCATATTCAAAGGCACTTAGAATTTTCTTTAACATTTTGTTATGAATTATTATTTTTGATTAAATTGCGACAACATTAATTATTCACTAACTAAAAACACTAAGACATGTTAAAAGAATTCAAGAATTTTATTATGACCGGCAATGTAATTGATTTTGCAGTTGCTGTTATTTTGGCAGGTGCCGTAGGCCTTGTTGTAAATGGTTTTGTGGCTGATATTATCATGCCGATTGTTGGGCATTTCGCTGGCGGTATGGACTTCGCCAACCTTAAAGTTGTACTAACCGAAGCATCAGGCGTTGAGGGCGAAGCAGGATATGTTGCTGAAAATGCCATTCGTTGGGGAGCTTGGGTCAATACTATTGTTAACTTATTGATCGTAGGTTTTGTAATGTTCATTATTGTTAAGGCCTATAACAAAACAAAGACGCCGCCAGCACCTGCTGCTCCTGCAGGACCAACTGCTGAGGAATTACTAGCTGAGATCCGTGATTCATTGAAGAAATAAGACAAGCTAAATCCTGAATAATAAACAGGATAGACCGCTACACTACACGTGGAATTAACCAAACCGGCCCTTTACTAAGGAGCCGGTTTTCTTTTTGGGTACTGTCGTTGTAGTTGTTCCGATAAATGTTGTATTTATAACTTATTGTTATATAATAATTATTCGCTCAATTTTATCTTGCCCAATCCTCATCCTTGAAGTACATTTGCCTACTTAAATGAAATTCAAATGAAAGTTGCAGTTGTTGGAGCCACAGGAATGGTTGGTGAAGTAATGCTAAAAGTATTGGCAGAACGTGATTTCCCCATTAGCGAATTGTTGCTGGTTGCATCTGAAAGATCGGTAGGCAAGAAGTTAAAATATAAAGGAGAGGATCATACCGTAATTGGTCTTTCCGATGCCGTGGCAGCAAGACCTGATATCGCTATTTTTTCGGCGGGTGGGGATACTTCCTTGGAATGGGCGCCAAAATTTGCCGAGATCGGTACAACTGTCGTAGATAATTCTTCGGCCTGGAGAATGGACCCTTCCAAAAAATTGGTTGTTCCAGAAATCAACGCCAGTGAATTGACTGCTGATGATAAGATAATTGCAAATCCAAATTGTTCTACTATACAGCTGGTTATGGCCTTGGCCCCGTTGCATAAAAAATACAAAATGAAAAGAGTGGTCGTTTCCACTTACCAATCTGTTTCCGGTACAGGGGTAAAAGCTGTCCAGCAACTGGAAAACGAAATTGCAGGCGTTCAAGGTGAAATGGCATATCCCTATCCAATTGGTCGCAACGCACTGCCCCATTGCGATGTTTTCCTGGAAAATGGGTATACGAAAGAAGAAATGAAATTGGCTCGAGAGCCTCAAAAAATATTTGACGATAGAACATTCTCAGTATCGGCAACCGCGGTCCGTATTCCTACGTCGGGTGGCCACTCGGAATCTGTGAATGTAGAATTTGTGAATGATTTTGAATTGAACGAAGTGCGTAGGTTGCTCAGTAAAACCCCAGGGGTTACCGTACAGGACAATCCCGACACCAATACCTATCCCATGCCCATTTATGCGCATGACAAAGATGAGGTGTTCGTTGGACGTATTCGTAGGGACGAAACCCAACGAAATACGCTGAACATGTGGATCGTTGCCGACAATCTAAGGAAAGGGGCAGCAACCAACGCTGTGCAGATAGCGGAATATTTGGTAGAAAATAAACTGGTCTGAATCAAATAGATTGATATTGACTGTATGTAGCTATTAAAAACCTTTGGAGACATAGAACCCCAAAGGTTTTTTGTGGTATTTTTAAGGCTTATTAATCAATGATGCCATGAACAAATTTTTCTTATTTTCCATTGCGGTTTTGCTTTTTATTGGCTGCAATACTAAAACCCAAAAAGAGTTAATAACCGTGAATTACCCCCCTACTGCCAAAGCAGATTCCAGCGATACTTATTACGGAACCGAAGTTAAAGATCCTTATCGCTGGTTAGAGGACGATAGAAGTCCGGAAACCGAAGCATGGGTAAAAGAGCAGAATGGTACCACCTTTGGATATTTGGATAAAATTCCGTTTCGAGACGAACTAAAGAAGCGATTGGAAAAACTATGGAATTATGAAAAATTAGGGTCTCCTTTCAAAGAGGGCGATTACACCTACTTTTATAAGAATGACGGCCTTCAAGACCAGTACGTGGTATATCGACAGCAAGGGGACGAAGATCCAGAAATCTTTTTAGATCCCAATACCTTTTCAGAGGATGGCACAACCTCGTTATCCGGGCTTAGTTTTACCAAGGACGGTTCAATGGCAGCCTATCTTATTTCGGAAGGGGGCAGTGACTGGCGCAAAGCAATCGTTCTGAATCCCAAAACCAAGGAAATTGTTGAGGACACCCTGGTTGATATAAAGTTTAGCGGTGTTTCTTGGAAAGGCAATGAGGGGTTCTATTATTCAAGCTACGATAAGCCAAAGGGAAGTGAACTTTCGGCCAAGACAGATCAACACAAGGTATACTATCATAAGTTGGGTACTCCACAAACAGAGGATAAGGTCATTTTTGGGGCAAAACCGGAAGAAAAGCATAGATATATTAGCGCTTCTGTAACGGAAGACAATACGTTTCTTTTTATTTATGCGTCTACTTCTACCTCGGGCAACAAACTATTCATGAAAGATTTGTCCCAACCCAATAGCAAATTAATAACGATTTTAGACCATACCGAAACCGATAGTTACGTCATCGATAATGTGGGTTCCAAACTTTACATTGTCACGAATATGGATGCTCCCAACCAAAAGATCATAACGGTTGACGCATCTGACCCGATACCTGCCAACTGGGTCGATTTTATTCCCGAAACAGAAAATGTACTTTCACCGAATACAGGTGGGGGATATTTCTTTGCTGAGTATATGGTCGATGCCATTTCAAAGGTGTTCCAGTATGACTATGATGGTAAATTGGTGCGCGAGGTGAAATTACCAGGTGTAGGCAGTGCTAGTAGGTTTGGAGGAAAGAAAGAAGATAAGGAATTCTATTTTTCATTCACAAATTACAAAACTCCAGGGTCTTCTTATAAGTACAATGTTGAATCTGGTGAATACGAACAATATTGGAAACCGGAAATAGATTTTTTCCCGGAAGACTATGAAACCACACAGGTATTTTACCATTCAAAGGACGGCACGAAAATTCCCATGATCATTACCCACAAAAAAGGATTGACAATGGATGGTACCAACCCAACTATACTTTACGGTTATGGCGGATTCAATATTAGTCTAACACCTTCTTTCAGTATCGGCAATGCCGTTTGGATGGAACAAGGCGGAATATACGCCGTACCCAACTTACGTGGTGGTGGTGAATATGGTAAAAAATGGCATAAAGCTGGAATAAAAACTAAAAAACAGAATGTTTTTGATGATTTTATTGCGGCAGCGGAGTATCTGATAGCGAATAATTATACTTCGAGTGAGTATTTGGCCATTCGTGGAGGTAGTAATGGTGGGTTATTGGTTGGGGCTACTATGACCCAACGTCCTGACTTGATGAAGGTCGCCTTACCCGCTGTAGGCGTCTTGGACATGTTGCGTTATCACACCTTTACGGCCGGTGCAGGCTGGGCCTATGATTATGGTACTTCTGAGGAAAGCGAAGAGATGTTCAACTATCTTAAAGGGTATTCCCCGGTCCACAATGTTAGGCAAGGGGTCGAATATCCCGCTACTTTGGTTACTACCGGGGACCATGATGACAGGGTTGTACCCGCCCATAGTTTTAAATTCGCAGCGGAATTACAGGAAAAACAAACGGGCACGAATCCTACCTTGATACGGATTGAAACCAAAGCTGGTCATGGTGCCGGCACGCCAGTAAGTAAAACCATTGAGCAATATGCAGATATATTCGGTTTCACCTTTTTTAATATGGGATTCGAAGAATTACCCAATCAGGCCGTGTTGAAAGAATTCAAAGAATAAACCAGCTTTTATCAATATTTTAATATAAAGTCCGTTTCTAATTGAAACGGACTTTTTTATCCCTGTGTATACGATTTTTCTATGTTACATTTAGACCATGTTTCCTTTAGATATAATACTGACCCTGTGCTTGAGGATATTAATCTAAAAGTGTGCAAAGGTGAGCATGTTTCAATCATTGGCGAAAGTGGTTGTGGTAAAAGCACCCTATTGAAAATTATTTATGGTCTGTTGCAGGTTGAAACCGGTGAAGTTTACTGGGATGAGACCCAAATTCTAGGGCCAAATTACAAATTGGTTCCAGGGGAGTCCTATATGAAGTATTTATCCCAGGATTTTGATTTGATGCCTTTTACAAGGGTCGAGGAAAATGTAAGTGAATTTCTTTCGGTTTTTGAACCTGAACGACTAAAAAAACGCACCTATGATCTCCTCGAAATGATAGAATTGACCGAATTTGCAAAAGTAAAGGTCAAAAACCTTAGTGGTGGACAGCAGCAACGTGTAGCTCTAGCCAGGGTTCTTGCACAACGCCCAGAAGTACTACTACTGGACGAACCTTTTAGCCATATTGATAATTTTCGAAAAAACAGCCTAAGAAGAAACCTTTTCAGCTACTTAAAAGAGAAGGGGGTGACGGTAATTACAGCTACACACGACCATAACGATATGTTGCCTTTCGCCGATACAGTAGTTGTTTTAAGGGACCATAAAATTATCGCCAAAAACAGCCCAAAAAATCTGTATGAGCACCCTGACGATTTATATATTGCTGCCCTTTTCGGTGAGGCAAACAAAATACCTATAAATATTGTAAAGTCATATGCCGACACAAAACGTCGTATAATTGTATATGCACATGAATTCAGGGTTTCAGAAAAGTCAGGATTGGAAGTTGAGGTGAAACGATCTTTTTATAAAGGTGGTTATTACATGATTGAAGGCAGTTATGAAGGGAAGAACATCTATTTTAACCATTCAACAGCTCTGGAACCACATAGAAAAGTGTTTTTGAATATTTCCATTGAAACCATAAACCAGCGATTGAACCTCTAATTATAATGGATAAAAAAGGCCTCATGCAAGAATTGAAATTCAAAGCCATTAGAAGCAGTGGCGCTGGGGGTCAACATGTGAATAAGGTTTCAAGTAAGGTTGAACTGACATTTGATATCACTAATTCCAGATCCCTTTCAGCATTTGAAAAAGAACGCATCATAAATAAACTTTCAAGTAGGCTTACCAAAGAAAATGTTTTGATCCTGCAAGTCGATGAAAGTAGGAGTCAACATAAAAACAAAGCACTGGTTATAAATCGCCTTTTTGATCTGTTGGAGAATGCCCTTAAAATCGAAAAAAAACGGAAAAGGACAAGGCCAACTAAGTCTTCCATCGAAAAACGAATCCGTAAGAAAAAAAAGGATGCCCTAAAAAAGGCACATCGGAGACGACCCGACTTGGATCGTCTTAATTAGCTTATTCCCAATATCCTGATTTCCTCACCATTAAGATCAAAAGTCTCACCAACTGTTTTGCCCAGTAGAAGTTTCGCTATCGGAGTTTGTAATGAGATGCAATAATTCTTCTCCTTTGCCGATGTGTATTCCCCGGCGGAAATGGCCAAAAAGTAATTGGCCTTCGAGGTTTTCACCAAGCTGCCCAAAGAGGCTGTTTTTTTGATGGGGACAATAGTAACCTTTTTTAATAGACGTCCCATATTTTCAGCCTCAGCCAATTGATGTCCCAGTTTTTCCCTTTCTAATTGAAGCATAGCCCTACCGGTTTCATGTTTGTCGCCAGCACTACTTTTGGTTTCGGACTCCAGTGCCTCCTGTACTTCTTTCATCTGCGACACGATACGCTCAATTCTATTACCAATAAATTCCCTACAGAACTCATATAAACTCGCTTTAAGGGTAATATCATTCATTCTTGGAAATTTGAAAAAATTTTTTAATACCAGTATAGCCTTTTAATCTTCATCATGGTATAGATCAGCCAATCTATAGACCAAATAGTTGATCATTTGATCCTCGGTACTGCCGTTTTCATACATTTTCTGAATCTCGCTTTTGTTTTCGGCCTTGAAGAAATCAATGTCGTTAGATCTATACTCGCTAAAAATATTCCAGGACTTAAGGCCTTCCAACATTTTTTTATGCGCATTGTACTTTTTAATGACCAGTCCATAGTTTCTCTTAAATTCCCTATCCCTTATTAAGTCTGTATTCTGCTGCATGGCCTTCCAACGATCATACTCCGCTGATAAACGCTTATCGGCATTCTCAGCTTCGGAAATAATCTTAAAATAAGCTCTGGATACCATTGACTGAAAACGTTTATCAAAAAGTGCTTCCATGTTCAATCTGGTTGTGAACCGATCATCTGCAATACCTGTAACATCCCTACTTGTAGTTAGTTCCGAACTATTTTCCTCTTTGTCCTCCTTCTTGGTCAAAAGCGAATTCTTCCATGCCTCGGATTTCAAGATTTCTTTCCATACCCGGGTATACTCTTTTTGATAGTTCGATTTTGTTGAAGAACAACTACCCAAGATAGAACCAAGTATTGCAATACTTATTAGTAGAAATTTAAATTTACCTATTGCCATAACCTTATCTTAGAACAAATTAAAGACCATAACAATGAGTCAACGCTGCGAGTTTTATGCTTTTATAAAGTTCAGGTACAACTAAGATGATGGGGTAGTTGATAACTATTATGAAATAAAATAGTCATAAGGTGAGGCAATATAGTAAGAAAATCAAATTGAAACCCTATTTATACCACGAGATTTGCCAAATCCTTGCCCACCTGGCTTCCTATTGCCACACCCATGCCGCCAAGACGCACACCACAAT